>NZ_KV828476.1:0-230 GCF_001836405.1 Pseudomonas sp. HMSC057H01
AGGTCAGCGGCCTGAAGAACGGTGACAGCGCCGGTTCGATCCTGACCGGCGGGCTGAACCGCGCCGCAGGCGAGAACGTGGGTGTGTATGGCATCAATCAGGGCGACCTGGCATTGAATAGCGGCAACTACGATCTGAGCTACCAGGGCAATAACCTGACCATTACCAAGGCGCTGCTGAATGTGATCGCCGACGGCAAGACCAAGGTCTATGGCGATGCCGATCCGAGC
>NZ_KV828477.1:0-840 GCF_001836405.1 Pseudomonas sp. HMSC057H01
TCTCCCACTACACCGACTGGACCATCGGCCACGTACACGCCGGCGCCCTCGGCTGGGTCGCGATGGTTTCCATCGGCTCGCTCTACCACCTGATCCCGAAGGTCTTCGGCCGCGAGAAGATGTACAGCCTGGGCCTGATCAACGCGCACTTCTGGCTGGCCACCATCGGCACCGTGCTGTACATCGCCTCGATGTGGGTCAACGGCATCACCCAGGGCCTGATGTGGCGCGCGGTCAACGAGGACGGCACCCTGACCTACTCCTTCGTCGAAGCGCTGGCCGCCGGCCACCCCGGCTTCATCGTGCGCATGCTCGGCGGTTTCATCTTCCTGCTCGGCATGTTCCTGATGGCCTACAACACCTGGCGCACCGTCAGTGCCGCCAAGCCGGCCGAATACGAAGCCGCCGCACAGATCGCCTGAGGAGCCGAGCATGAAACACGAAATACTCGAGAAGAACGTCGGCCTGCTGGCGCTATGCATGGCCGTGGCCGTGAGCATCGGCGGCCTGACCCAGATCGTGCCGCTGTTCTTCCAGGACGTGACCAACACCCCGGTCGAAGGCATGAAGCCCTATACCGCGCTGCAACTGGAAGGCCGCGACATCTATATCCGCGAAGGCTGCGTCGGCTGCCACTCGCAGATGATCCGTCCGTTCCGCGCCGAAACCGAACGCTACGGCCACTACTCGGTGGCCGGCGAGAGCGTCTGGGACCACCCCTTCCTGTGGGGTTCCAAGCGTACCGGTCCGGACCTGGCCCGCGTCGGTAGCCGCTACTCCGACGACTGGCACCGCGCGCACCTGTTCAACCCGCGCAACGTGGTGCCCGAGTCGAAGATG
>NZ_KV828477.1:940-2314 GCF_001836405.1 Pseudomonas sp. HMSC057H01
ACCCGCGCAACGTGGTGCCCGAGTCGAAGATGCCGGCCTACCCGTGGCTGGTGGAGAACAAGCTCGACGGCAAGGACATCGAGAAGAAGCTCGAAGTGATGCGCACCCTCGGCGTGCCCTATACCGACGAAGACATCAAGGGCGCCAAGGACTCGCTGAAAGGCAAGACCGAAATGGATGCCGTGGTCGCCTACCTGCAGGTGCTCGGCACCTCGATCAAGAACAAACGGTGACGGCAATGGATATCGGGACGCTGCGAGGACTCGGCACGCTGCTGATCATGGTCGCCTTCATCGGTCTGGTGATCTGGGCCTACAGCGGCAAACGCAAGAAGAGCTTTGACGAAGCGACGATGCTGCCCTTCGCAGACGATCCCGAAGCCAAAAAGCACGTCGAGCAAGCTTCTAGGAGTAACAAAGAATGACCACCTTCTGGAGTCTGTACATCACAGCTCTTACCGTCGGTACCTTGATCGCCCTGCTCTGGCTGGTCTTCGCCACCCGCAAGGGCGAGGCCAAGGGTACTACCGAAAAGACCATGGGCCACTCCTACGACGGCATCGAGGAGTATGACAACCCGCTGCCGAAGTGGTGGTTCATGCTGTATATCGGCACCATCGTCTTCTCCGTCGGCTACCTGGTCCTGTACCCGGGCCTGGGTAACTGGAAAGGCGTGCTGCCGGGCTACGAGGGCGGCTGGACCCAGGACAAGCAGTGGGAACGCGAGATGAACATCGCCCAGGAGAAGTACGGGCCGATCTTCGCCAAGTACGCCGCCATGCCCATCGAGGAAGTGGCCAAGGACGAGCACGCCATGAAGATGGGCAGCCGCATGTTCGCCACCTACTGCTCGATCTGCCACGGTTCCGACGCCAAGGGCGCCCTCGGCTTCCCCAACCTGGCCGACAACGAGTGGCGCTGGGGCGGTGACCCGCAGAGCATCGAGACCACCATCCTCGGCGGTCGCCACGCGATCATGGCGGCCTGGGGCGACATCCTCGGCGAAGACGGGGTGAAGAACGTCGCCGCCTACGTCCGCACCGAACTCGCCGGGCTGAAGCTGCCGGAAGGCACCAAGGCCGACGTCGAGGCCGGCAAGCAGATCTTCTCGGTCAACTGCGTCGCCTGCCACGGCCCGGAAGGCAAGGGTACCGCCCTGGTCGGCGCGCCGAACCTGACCAACCCCGGCGCGTTCATCTACGGCTCCAGCTACGCCCAGCTCCAACAAACCATCCGCCATGGCCGCCAGGGCCAGATGCCGGCCCAGGAGCCCTACCTGGGCAAGGAAAAGGTGCACATCCTGGCCGCCTACATCTACAACCTGTCGCACAACCAGGGCAGCAACTGACCCCTCCCCCACCCCCCCCCCCCCCCC
>NZ_KV828477.1:2414-3560 GCF_001836405.1 Pseudomonas sp. HMSC057H01
ACCCCTCCCCCACCCGCGCCCTCCCGGGCGCGGGTCCTTCCCCCGGTCTCAGACCTTAGTCCCAGGCGGCGCGACGAAGTGTCGCACCAGCGGACGCCTTTCCTACCCTTCCTTTTCAATCGCGTCTAAGCTGCTCTGCATTCGTCCCTCTCCGGCAGAGCGACGGGACACCTAACTTCACCGGCCGAACCCACTCGCCCGGATAGCGCCAGAAAGCCATACGGCCGCCTTGGAAAGCGCTCTGAAGCAGGCATCAAACTGGCGTCGCCCCTGGCCTGGCGCGTTGCAATGCCCACCCGCTTTCTCCATACTTGCCGCCGATTTTTTGTCCCTAAAAAAGTCCATTAACCGTGGAACCCCTAGCATGAGCACAGCAATCAGTCAGACTGCTTATAACTATAAGGTGGTCCGCCAGTTCGCCGTTATGACGGTGGTCTGGGGGGTCATTGGAATGGGTCTCGGTGTCCTGATCGCCGCCCAACTGGTATGGCCCGAATTGAACTTCGACCTGCCGTGGACGAGCTTCGGCCGCCTTCGCCCCCTGCACACCAACGCGGTGATCTTCGCCTTCGGTGGGTGCGCCCTCTTCGCCACCTCGTACTACGTGGTGCAACGTACCTCGCAAGCCCGACTGATTTCAGACACGCTGGCGGCCTTCACCTTCTGGGGTTGGCAGGCCGTGATCGTGGGCGCCGTGCTGACCCTGCCGCAGGGTTTCACCACCTCCAAGGAATACGCCGAACTGGAATGGCCGCTGGCCATCCTCCTGGCGATCGTCTGGATCACCTACGCGATCGTGTTCTTCGGCACCATCGTCAAGCGCAAGGTCAAGCACATCTATGTGGGCAACTGGTTCTACGGTGCCTTCATCCTGGTGACGGCGATGCTGCATATCGTCAACCACATGTCGCTGCCGGTGAGCTGGTTCAAGTCCTACTCCGCCTACTCCGGCGCCACCGATGCGATGGTCCAGTGGTGGTACGGCCACAACGCCGTGGGCTTCTTCCTGACCACCGGCTTCCTCGGCATGATGTACTACTTCGTGCCCAAGCAGGCCGAGCGTCCGGTCTATTCCTATCGCCTGTCCATCGTCCACTTCTGGGCGCTGATCTCCCTGTACATCTGGGCCGGCCCGCACCACCTGCA
>NZ_KV828478.1:0-42862 GCF_001836405.1 Pseudomonas sp. HMSC057H01
CCACCGGCAGCCCGGACGCGGTACGCCTGGAACATCGCGTCGCCGGCGCCGACGCCAACCCCTACCTGCTGCTGGCCTCGGTGCTGGCCGGGGTACACCACGGCCTGACCAACCAGGTCGAGCCGGGCGCGCCGATCGAAGGCAACTCCTACGAGCAGTTGGAGCCGAGCCTGCCGAACAACCTGCGCGACGCCCTGCGTGAACTGGACGACAGCGAGATCCTGGCGAAGTACATCGATCCGAAGTACATCGACATCTTCGTCGCCTGCAAGGAAAGCGAGCTGGAGGAGTTCGAGCACTCGATCTCCGACCTCGAGTACAACTGGTACCTGCACACCGTGTGAGCATGGGCGGGCGGCTCCGGTCCGGCGCCGCCCGCCCGTTCTTCCGTCGAGGTTTCCACCCTTGCTGAAGGTAGACGGCGGCAAGCCTGCGGTTTCCGCCCGTCCGCCTTCCTTTGCTGTGCATTAGAAAAAGAAGAAATCGAGGCAAGCATACCCATGTCGAATCCTCCCCCCACCGCAGAACGAACCCAGCTTCGCAAGTCCCTCAAGCTGTGGCAGATCGTCATGATCGGGTTGGCCTACCTGACCCCGATGACCGTCTTCGACACCTTCGGCATCGTATCCGGGATTTCCCAGGGACACGTGCCCACCGCCTACCTGCTGGCCCTCGCCGGCGTGCTGTTCACCGCGATCAGCTACGGCAAGCTGGTCCGCCAGTTCCCCACCGCAGGCTCGGCCTATACCTACGCGCAACGGGCGATCAATCCCCATGTCGGCTTCATGGTCGGCTGGTCGTCGCTGCTGGACTACCTGTTCCTGCCGATGATCAACGCGCTGCTGGCGAAGATCTACCTGACCGCACTGTTCCCCGAGGTCGCGCCATGGGTCTGGGTGGTGATGTTCGTGCTGATCATGACCCTCATCAACATCAAGAGCGTGAACCTGGTCGCCAATTTCAACACCGTCTTCGTGCTGGTCCAACTGGCGATCATCGTGGTCTTCATCGGCCTGGTGATCCATGGCCTGAACAACGGGGAGGGGACCGCCACGGTGCTCAGCACCCAGCCGTTCTTCTCCGAGCACGCGCATCTCTCGGCGATGGTGGCGGGGGCGACGATCCTCTGCTTTTCCTTCCTCGGTTTCGACGCGGTGACCACGCTGTCCGAGGAAACCCGCGACGCCGCCAAGGTGATCCCGCGGGCGATCTTCCTCACCGCGCTGTACGGCGGGGTGATCTTCATCACCGTGTCGTATTTCCTGCAGTCCTATTTCCCGACCAACGTACGCTTCAAGGAACCCGACGCGGCGCTGCCGGAAATCGCCCTGTACGTCGGCGGCAAGCTGTTCCAGTCGATCTTCCTCTGCGCCACCTTCATCAATACCCTGGCGTCTGGCCTGGCCTCCCAGGCCAGCGTGTCGCGCCTGCTGTACGTGATGGGGCGGGACAATGTGCTGCCGGAGCGGATCTTCGGCTTCGTCCATCCGAAATGGCGTACGCCGTCGATCAACGTGCTGATCGTGGGCATGGTGGCGCTCTCGGCGATCTCCTTCGACCTGGTGACGGCGACCGCGCTGATCAATTTCGGCGCCCTGGTGGCCTTCACCTTCGTCAATCTCTCGGTGATCGTGCATTTCTATGTGCGCGGCGGGCGCAACCGCAGCCTCAAGGAGCATTTCCACTACCTGGTCCTGCCGCTGCTCGGCGCGGCCATCGTCGCGGTGCTCTGGCTCAACCTGGAAAGCACCTCGCTGGTGATGGGGCTGATCTGGGCCGGGCTGGGCTTCGGCTACCTGTTCTACCTGACCCGCAGCTTCAGCCGTCCGCCGCCGCGCTTCCAGGAGAGCGAACTGAGCCCGACCCAGTGAGGCGAGCGGTGAATGGATTCAGCGAAAAAGTGAAGGAAAAAGATTGGTAATCTTCACGAAATTTTCACGGTGACGGGTCAATCATGGACCCATGGCTAACGGACTAGCCCCCCATCTGAAGCCCGCCTCACGGCGGGCTTTGGCTATCTGCAGACAGCGAATTCAGCGTTTTCCCTCCTTTTCACAGGGGTTTCCGGCCTCCCGGCTGGCAATGCACCTGCGACGACATGTCCGAATCCAGACAGAATTGGACGCCCCCAAAAAGCGCAGACACGGCTAGAATCCACGCCGTCCCGATCCGGTTCGATGGCCGTGGCGGGGGAGCCTGGTATCCGCTGGTCGGTGTTTCCTGTGGTGCTGCGCGTCCTTCCCTAGACTACCCGGCTCGCTCGAACCATCCCTTCGCGGGGGCGGAACGGCACAGGGTCGTTCGGCATGGAAGCTGCCTGGGCCGGCCTTCGACACACCTATAAGAGTAGAAATCTGCATGACATACCCTGAACGTCCCCTGCTTCATCTGCTGACGCGTACCAGCCTGGTGGGCCAGATCATCGTCGGCCTGATCGCCGGCCTGCTGCTCGCCAGCTTCTTCCCGGCCGCCGCGCTCAAGGTCGGCTTCATCGGCAAGGTCTTCGTTTCCGCGCTGAAGGCCGTCGCGCCGGTACTGGTGTTCGTCCTGGTGATGGCATCCATCGCCAACCACAGGCAAGGCCAGCAGACCCATATCCGGCCGATCCTGCTGCTGTACCTGGTCGGCACCTTCAGCGCCGCGGTGGTGGCGGTGATCGCCAGCTTCGCCTTCCCCTCGAGCCTGGTGCTGGCCAGCCATCCGGGCGAGATGTCGCCTCCGGGCGGCATCGCCGAGGTGCTCCAGTCCCTGCTGCTGAGCGTGGTGGACAACCCGGTCAACGCCCTGATCTCGGCCAACTTCATCGGCATCCTGGCCTGGGCCATCGGCCTCGGCATCGCCTTCCGCCACGCCAGCGATACCACCCGCAACCTGCTCTCCGAGCTGTCCAACGGCGTCTCGCTGATCGTCAAGGTGGTGATCCGCTTCGCCCCGCTGGGCATCTTCGGCCTGGTCGCCTCGACCTTCGCCGAGTCCGGCGTCGAGGCCCTGAAAGGCTATGCCCACCTGCTGGTGGTGTTGCTCGGCTGCATGCTGTTCGTGGCCTTCGTGGTCAACCCGCTGATCGTGTTCCTGAAGATCCGCCGCAATCCCTATCCGCTGGTGCTGACCTGCCTGCGCGAAAGCGGCATGACCGCCTTCTTCACCCGCAGCTCGGCAGCCAATATCCCGGTCAACCTGCAGCTCTGCGAGCGCCTGGGCCTGCACGAAGACACCTATTCGGTATCGATCCCGCTGGGCGCGACCATCAACATGGCCGGCGCAGCGATCACCATCACCGTGCTGACCCTGGCAGCGGTGCATACCCTGGGCATCGCCGTGGACGTACCGACCGCGATCCTGCTCAGCGTGGTGGCGTCGGTCTGCGCCTGCGGCGCATCCGGCGTGGCCGGCGGCTCGCTGCTGTTGATCCCGCTGGCCTGCAGCCTGTTCGGGATTCCCAGCGAGGTGGCGATGCAGGTGGTAGCGGTAGGCTTCATCATCGCGATCCTCCAGGACTCCGCGGAGACGGCGCTGAACTCCTCGACCGACGTGCTGTTCACCGCCGCCGCCTGCCTGGCGGAGGAGCGCAAGGCGAGCGCCGCCTGATTCGATCCCTGGATCACGGAAGAAACCGCCCTCGGGCGGTTTCTTCGTTTCGCTCCGGCGCGCTTTGACCTGTGCGCCGCGCTGCGGCCTAATGTTCGCCCGTCCTTCCCGAGTTGCCGCATGTCGTCTCCTTCCTTGCCCGACGCCAGTCTCCGCGCCAGCACCCTGCATCTGCCGGCCGGCCCCTGGAGCACCGTGCTCGATTGTCTCTGCGCGCGTTTCCCGGCCATCGACCGCGATACCTGGCTGGCGCGCATGCAGCGGGGCCGGGTGCTGGACGCCGAGGGGCGTGCGCTGGGCCCGCAGGCGGCGTATCGCGAAGGCCTGCGTGTGCACTACTTCCGCGAGTTGCCGGCGGAGGCGCCGATCCCTTTCGAGGCGCGCATCCTGTACCGCGACGAGCATCTGCTGGTGGCGGACAAGCCGCACTTCCTGCCGGTGATGCCGGCCGGCGGCTATGTCGAGCAGACGCTCCTGGCGCGGCTGGCCCGCAGCACCGGCAATCGCGACCTGGTGCCGCTGCATCGGATCGACCGGCATACCGCCGGGCTGGTGCTGTTCTCGACCAATCCCGGCAGCCGCGGGCGCTACCAGGCGCTGTTCCGCGAGCGGCGCATCGACAAGTACTACGAAGCGATCGCTCCGGCCTTGCCGCGACTGGACTTCCCGTTGCTGCGCAGGACCCGCCTGGTGCCCGGCGAGCCGTTCTTCCGCATGCGCGAAGGCGAGGGCGAGCCGAACAGCGAGACGCGCATCGAGGTCGCCGAGCGCAACGGCCGCTGGTGGCGCTACCGGCTGTATCCGGTGACCGGCAAGAAGCACCAGCTGCGCGTGCACCTCGCGGCACTCGGCGCGGGTATCCAGAACGACGGGTTCTATCCCGAGCTGCTGGACGCCGAGGACAGCCCCGACGATTACCGGCGGCCGCTCAAGCTGCTGGCCAGGGGGCTGCGCTTCGACGACCCGCTGAGCGGGGAGAGGCGTACGTTCGAATCCGGGCTGCGGCTCGATTGGCAGGTGTAGGCGACAGGCTCGCCAGCGGAATGCTGGCGTACGTCGCCGACCCGGAGCGCATGGCGCGTTTCTATGAGCAGGCGCTCGGCCTGGAGGGCTGCGCGGGCGAGTAGAAGAATCGCCCGCTGTGCGGCTGGACGCGCCCGCCGGAGCGGGCGCGCGTCGCTCAGGGACGCTTGTCCAGCTTGACCACCAGGCGCAGTTGCTCGACGCAACCGCGGCTCTGCTCGATCAGCTTGCCGAACTCGGCGCTGTTGATCTCGTCGTGGTTGAGCCAACTGGTCTTCTGCACTTCCCGGTAGCGATAGTGGTAGCCGCCGTCCTTGGCCGGTTCGGCCTGCAGGTCGATGTCGAACCAGGGGCTGCGGATCTCGCAACTGTGCGCCGGCTCGTCGGTCTTGCCGCCGGACAGGCTGATGTCGTAGGAGGTGATCTGCGGTTCGCCCAGGTACAGCTCGGCCAACTGGCCTTCGCTACGGTACTTGGCGAAGGCATCCCACTGGCTGGCCAGGTCCTGGCGGTTGTAGAAATACTCTCCGCCGAGCCGGTCGAGGGCGCGGCGGTCGGTAAGCCTGGCACTGATCGTATAGCTGGGTGGCAGCACGAACTGGCTGTCGTCGCGCTCCAGCACGCAGTCGCTGCCTTCCTTGGCGAAGTTGCGGCACAGGTCCTGGTCGGTGCTGGTGCGGCCGCGCTGGCGATCGGCGACGCTGAGCTGCATCAGCGGCGCATTGGACAGCTCCACGCGCGACTCGACCCGGGCTTCGCCGTCATGGGTGTAATACTCGCTGCGGGTCACGCGCAGGGTGTCGCCGGGCGCTTCCAGGGGAATCTCGTCGCGCCGCACCTTGCCGTCGGCGCCCAGCACCAGCGCCCAGCGCTGCTGGATGTCGGGCATGGTGCGGCCGGGAGCGAACACCGGGTTGGTCGGGTCCAGCCACCAGGTCTTGCCGTCCACCTCGGCGCGGACGATGGCATGGTTCGGCGCGTACATGCCGGGCACCAGCAGGTCCCAGACCACGTCGCCGCGGCTGACCAGGGTCGGTTCGGCCTTGATCCCGGCGGCCTTGAGCATGGCGGCGAGGAGGATCGCCAGGTCCTTGCAGTCGCCGTAGCCATTGCGCTCGATCTCCGCCAGGGAGAAGGGCACGTAGCCGCGCTCGCTGGCGCGCCAGTCGCCCAGGTAGCGGTAGGTGTCGTTGATGTACTGCATCAGGCCGGCGACCTGCTCGCGGGCCGGCTTGCCCTTCACCGCGGCGACGGCCGCCGCGGCGCCCTTGGGCAGCTCCGCGGCGAGGATCTCGTTGTAGCGCGCGGCGAACGGGCCGAAGTTGTCCTGCAGGTCCAGCGAACTGCCCAGCTCCAGGCGCGGGGTATGGCGCAGGTAGGCGTTGCCGGCTTCGTTGATGTAGTTGGTGTATTGCGGCTTTTTCAGGCTGACCTTGAGGGTCTTCTTGTCGGCGCTCTGTTCGATGCGATAGGCGTCCATCAGCTCGCTGCGCACGAAGATCGGCCGCTCGGCCTTGAACTCGGCGACGAAGCGGTCGTCGCGCACCGGCATCGGCGGGCGGCTGAGGATGTAGTGGAACTGGGTGCTCAGCGGCTTGGCGGTGAAGTGCTCGCGCAGGGTGTAGCTGATGCGGGTGCCGACGCGCAGGTTGGGGAACGCCAGGGAGGTCTGGCGTTCGCGCAGGAAGCCCTGGTCCGGGTTCGGCGCGGTGCGCGTATCGATCTGCGACTGGTCCAGCGGCACCGGCTTGCCGCCGGGCTGGGTCAGCTCGGCCTTCTCCACGATCAGGCTGTCGGTCTCCGCGTAGCTGCGATCGATGCGCGAGAGCATCTCGCGGCCGCTCGGCTTGAGGATGGTGAAGCTGTAGGTGCTCACGCAATCGGTGCTGTTGTCGGCGTTGAACTGGCAGCGGAACTCGGTTTCGCCGGCCAGCGGCGCCTCGGCGATCGGTTGCAGCGCGGCGAGGGCCGGGGTGGCGGCGCAGAAGACGCTGGCGGCGAGGAAGGAAGGGGAGAAGGGATGACGGGGCATCGGAGCCTCAGGATGAAACGTTTGAGCGGAACTCCCCGGCGTAGTCGGGCGCAAGGGGGCGCCGGGCGATAGCCGGGGAGATGGACCCTGAATGATAGGTTTTATCAATTCCGCATGTCGACCGGCGGGTCCGGTTATGTGCGGGATGTCGCCGTTGCGATCTTTTCGCCGGCTTCATTCGCCGGGCTTCGCCGTTCTGTGGCAGGCGCACGCCTGTTCCTGGCGCTCCGGAACCGGGTCGTAGCCGCCCGGGTGCCAGGGGTGGCAGCGCAGCAGCCGGCGCGCGCCGAGGTAGCCGCCTCGCAGCGCGCCATGTACGCGGATGGCTTCCAGGGTGTAGTGCGAGCAACTGGGGTAGAAGCGGCAGCGGGGACCGATCAGCGGGCTGATTGCGTACTGGTAGAAGCGGATCAGCCCGATCAGCAGGAACTTCATGGCGAGCCCTCGGCGGGGTTGCGGCGGCGAGCGGGCATTGTAGCGCCGTTGTCGGTCCTCAAGGAGCATTCTCCGCTGCGCAATAAAGGGTCCGCCCGTCGACGAGGCTGCGAGCAGTCGCCAGGCGGCCGCGCAGGCCGGGTTCTTCCGGCGCCAGCGTGCCCTCGCGCCAAGCGCCTCCGCGCAATGGAATCAGTGCCGAACGGCCGTAGCCCGGGCAGTACGCCTCGGCGTCGCCCTCCAGGTAGTCGACGCCGTCCAGGGTCAGCTCGCCGACATTCCAGCGCGCGCCGAGGTAGGCCTGGCGGAACGGCCCGTCGGCAAGAACGTAAAAGCCCCCGCGCACCTTGCTGGCCGCCGTGGTGAAGCCGATGGTGCGGCGCGGTTGCGGGATCACCAGCAGCGGTCGCCGTGGGTCGGCGAAGGCCTCCTGCAACTCGACCAGGCGCTGGCGGGTGGCGCCCATCTCACGCCGGTAGCGCTCGCCGCGCGCCCGCGCGTCGTCGGGAAGTTCGCTCCAGGCCGGAGGCTGGTCGCGCAGCAGGTAGTCCAGCGGCCAGGTGCCGGCTATCGCGGCCTCCTTCCAGTCCGCGTCGTCGTCGCGCAGGTCCAGCAGCACTCCGGCCAGCGCGCCGATCTCGTAGGCTTCGCTGTCGACGCCGACGCCGATCTCGTTGGCATCGTAGAAGGCCAGCGCGTACTCCCGCAGCGCCTGCCGATAGCGTTGCGGATCCTCGGCGAAATCGGTGCGGTAGCGCGCGGCGGCGGCCATCTCGATGTAGCGCGCGGTGCCTTCGCTGAGATCGACCTGCGCCGCCAGCCGGCTTTCCTCGGGAGCAGCTTCGCGCCAGCGGCGCAGCCAGCCCTGGGCGTCGCTCAGGTAGCTGTCGCGCTGCCCGGGCGTGCGCAGGGCCTGGAGCAGCGACTGGAACAGGGCATAGCGGTATTCCCGCGGGCGCGGGTCGAGCGTGGCCAGGTCGCCGCGATAGCCACCGGGCTTGCGCAGGCCCGGCCAGTCTTCCTGGGCGTAGCGATGGAAGGCTTCGTGCGGGCCGATGGCGGCCAGCGTCTCGCTATTGCCGGTATTGCTCCGCAGGTGCGCGGCGCTGATCTGCAGCAGCACCGCCGGACGGCCCCGGTAACGCGGAAAGGCATAGCTCAGGTCGAGATCCGGGTCGCTGTCGCCCGCCGCCGTGGTGCGCTGCGCGCGGCCTTCGGCATCGGCGACCCAGGTACTGCGGCCATCGCTGTAGAGGAAGGCCTTGTCGGCCATCCGCCAGCCGGGCCAAAGTCGTTCGCTGTGCTGGCCGACGGCATGGGCATAGGCCAGGTAGCGGCGGGCGAACGACTCGCTGTCCGTCGCCGCGGCGGGAAGGGACAGGGCAAGCAGGAGCAGGGGCAGGGCTCGGGTCATGGCGGGTACGGTTGCGCAAGGTCGGTCGGGGCGACGAAGGTATCCCGCCGCTTCCCGATTGACCGTCGCGGCCGCTGCCGCGTTCCCCTAGGCGGTGTTGCGCGCCCGCGCCAGGTCGCGCAGCGGCGGGGCGCCGAACAGCCGGCTGTACTCGCGGCTGAACTGCGACGGGCTTTCGTAGCCGACCCGGTAGCCGGCGGCGGCCACTTCCAGGCCCTCGCTGAAGATCAGCCGGCGTGCTTCCTGCAAGCGCAGCTGCTTCTGGTACTGCAACGGGCTCATCGCGGTCACGGCCTTGAAGCGGTGGTGCAGGGTCGAGGGGCTGAGGTTGACCACCTGGGCCAGTTGCTCGATGCGCAGCGGCTTGCCGTAGTTCTGGTTGATCCAGTCGATGGCGCGGGTGATGCGGTGGGCCTGGCTGTCGGCGATGGCGATCTCGTGCAGGCGCTGGCCCTGGCCGCTGCGCAGCAGCCGGTAGAAAATCTCGCGGAGGATCAGCGGCGCCAGCATCGGGATGTCGCGCGGGCTGTCCAGCAGATGGATCAGGCGCAGCACCGCATCCAGCAGGCTGGCGTCGATACGGTCGACGTAGAGGCCGCGGTCGCCGCGCCGGCTGGCCACTTCCATGGGCCCGGCGTCGGAGATCAACTGGGTGATTTCCGCCGGGTCGATATCCAGCCGGACGCAGAGGTAGGGCGCGTCCGGCGAGGCGTCGATCACCTGGCCGGCCAGCGGCAGGGTGACCGAGACCACCAGGTAGTGCAACGGATCGTAGATATAGCGTTCCTCGGCCAACTGCACCTCCTTGCGGCCCTGGGCGATGATGCACAGGGCAGGTTTGTGCATGCCGCGCGCCGGCAGGGTGGGGCCGTCGGCGCGGATCAGGGCGAGGGGTTCGACGGCGGTGCCGTAGATACCGTCGCGGGGGCAATGCCTGAGCAGCGACTGCGCCAGTTCGCTCTGGCGCTGGCGCAATTCGGCGGGGAGATCGACGGAAAGAAGCGGGGTGTTTTCGCTCATGCGGGGACTCGCGGGGGAAACCTTCCCAAGACTAGCGCGCGTCGCGGCGACAGGCATCCATCGCGCTGCGCGATGGCAGGATCAGGCAAGCATTCGCCAGGAACAGGCAAGCCAGCTCGTTTCACCGGGCGCAAGCGGATGAGAAAAAACCGGAACGCGGCAGTTTCAGGCAAGAACCCGACAGTATCCGTCTACCGATTCCCCGCGCCGTCCCCCTAATCTGGCTGGCATGGCGGAATCTCCGTCATGCCGATGGGAAATACCTGCAGGGGGACACACCTATGTCAAATCAACAGGCCAGACTGTCATCGGGCGGCGTGCCGCCGGAGCGCGCGCCGGGCGCCTCCCGTTCGCGGTCGCGCGACGGCGCTCTGGTCCCCGACACGCCTTCCCGTTCGCCTGCCGGCCCCGCCGCGGGCGGCACGCTGGCGCGGACCCATCCCGGCAACTGGTAATCGGAGGCAGGGCACATGCGTCACCCTTACACCCCACAGCGGCCGGCCGGCGTCTCGGCGCCGCCGGCCCTTCCACTCCTGGTGCCGCTTGCGCAGCGGCGAATCCATGTCGAGGAGGCAGAGAGCATGCCAGCGTTCAATCGGGCCAGTCACCTGGTCAGCATTCGCGCCCGCAGCGGCCAGTCGCACCGCCTCGGCCTGCGCCTGCAAGAGCTGGCGCAGGCGGGCCAGGCCGCGCCCGGTTGCCTGCGCTACGAACTGCGCCAGGCGGACGGGGACGCCGACCTGTGGCTGTTGCACAGCGAGTGGAGCGATGAAGCGGCCATGCAGGCGTACCTGTCCGGCGACGCCCAGCGGGTCTTCGCCGAGGTGCTCTGGCAAGCGCTGGCGGCGACCCTGGACGTGCAGGAGCGGCCGTTCTGAAACCGGGCGGGCGGATGACGCGGCGCGGCGTCCGCCCGTCCCCCTTGTTCTGGCGTCTCAGCGACCCGGCGCGACCGGCGACTGGTCCGCTCGTTCGTCTTCGACGTCGCGATGTCGCTCGAAGGCGGTCGCCGGCGAGCCATCGGCATTGACCTGCAACACCGCGCGCGGACGGCCGTCCTCGCCAATGAATACCTGGCCGATCCCGGCGCTGTTCCACAGGCGCTCGCCGGCCTGGCTGTGCTGCGGAACGCGCGGGCGGATTTCCAGGCTGCGCCGCTGGGTCAGCCAGTTCAGTGGCGACCAGGGCGCATAGAGCCAGCGGTTGAGGCGGTCGAACCAGTCCAGCAGGCGTCGCGGGAATTCGTTCTTGATCCCGCTGCTGGTGATCTGCCAGAGCCGGGGCCCGCGCTCGCGGTGGCGAATCCGGATGTCGTAGACGAAGGAGTAATGCACGTCGCCGGAAAGGATCAGGTAGTTACCCGGCGTGCGCGAGTGGCGGAAGATATTCATCATCACCGAGGCCGCGCCGCGATGGGCCATCCAGTTTTCCGCATCGACCAGCAGCGGCTGGCCGATCCAGCTGAAGAGCTTCTGCACGCCCTCGATCAGCTTGACCCCGAACATCGGCGCCGGCGACACGATGATCGCCGCCTTTTCGCCGAGCAGGTCCTGCTGGAGTTCACTCAGCGCCTCCCAGTCCATCAGCCCGGAGGGCCGGCCCAGGTTGCGCTCGCTGCGCCAGCGGCGGGTGCGCGTGTCGAGGACGATCAGGGTCGGGCTGCCAGGCAACCGGTAGTGCCAGTGCTGGAAGTCGAGCAGGGCATCGAGCAGGCGGTCCTGCTCGGCGCAGGGCAGCCGGCCGTCTGCCGCGGCGCCCTCCATCAGGGCCGCGACCGGCGCCAGCCATTCGCCGCAATGCTGCGGGTCGTTGCCCCAGCCCTGGCAGAGCAGGTAGGCGAGCAGGGCGTTGCCGATGATCCGCCGGGAGAACGGATGGCCGTAGGCGGTCAGCTCCCAGCGCGCGGAAAGGTTCCAGTCGTCGGTGATGTCGTGGTCGTCGAAGATCATCAGCGACGAGATATGCGCCAGTGCCCGCGCCACGCCGGGCAGGCCATCGCGGAAGGCTTCGATGTGCCGGCGCTCGTCGGCGAAGCGCTGCGCGTGCCGCGCATCCAGCCCCGGCGGCGGTTCCAGCCTGACCAGGCGCCAGGGCGCCGGCGACCAGACCAGCAGGTACATCGCCAGCACCTCGGCCAGGCCGACCAGATGGTTGTGGGCGTTGGCCGAGGTGAAGATCGGCTTCTTCACCCCGCCGAAGAAGCGCTCGCGCAGGGCTTCGTTGGACTTGAAGGCGGGCAGCAGGTCCTCGCGCCGGTAGTAGGTGGCCGGGTGTGCGTAGAGCGCCTCGCTGTCGTCCACCAGCGCGCCTTCCAGGTGTTCGCCGTACAGGCCGAGGCGGCGGATCAGCCCATGGATGGCCACCAGCATCGGCCCGGCGACGTCGTCGGCGTAGACCTGGTCGCCGCTCATCATCAGCAACGCCGGGCGGCTTTCGGCCTGCAGCAGGTTTTCCTCCAGCAGCCGGTCGACCTGCAGCAGGCCATCGGCCGCCGGGTGATGCGGCTTGCGGCAGGAGCCGTGGAGCAACTGGTCGAGACGTGGCTTGAGCACCAGGCTGGCGCGCTGGCGACCGGGGTAGAGCAGATGCGGCGCCCATTCGGCGATTCCCGCGGGCTCCCCGCCGTCGGCGGCGAGGCGCAGGTCGTAGTCGACCAGGCGGGCGCAGGGCAACGGCGGGTCGAGCGCGACATCCAGCAGGTGCAGCCAGGCATGGGTGCCGATGCGGATGGCCGAGTGGGTTCCTTCCGCGAGGCGGATCCGACGCTCCGCCTCGCCTTCGCTGGCGAGGATCAGTTCGATGGTCGTCGGGCATGACGTGGCCAGCCAGAACACCAGGCGCTCGGGCTCTGCGCGGCGCAGCAGGGGGCCGGCCAGGACCAGGGGCAGGGTGTCGTTGGGCGGGGTGTCGTTGGGGAGCGAGGCGGACATTGGTGCGGGCGCTGTCGACGCGGCGAAACAAGCTGACGAGTATGCCGCTTTCCGCGGATCGCGGCGTTGCCATTTCGTAAGGAATGACGACAGTCGTCGCGGGATGGCGATCTTCTAATGCCAAAAAGTTAAGTACACCTTAATTAATATTCTTTTTTGCGTTCGGGCTTCTGCGGCATATTGCCTTCCGCGCAGGCCCGGCGGCCTGCCATCGCTGTTTGCGGGAGGGACACGTGCAATCCGACGTCGGCGCCGCCTCCCGCCGATCAAGGTTTCGCCTGCCACCCCGACGCCCGGTGGCGCAGGCCCGTAGCACGAGAGTGCGGAATGGGCATGGATCAGACACGCAATCGCCTCGTCGGCCTGATGTTCCAGAACGACTATTCCTGGCTGAGCGGGCGCCTGCGGCGCTACCTCGGCTGCCCCCACAGCGCCGAGGACATCGCCTCGGAAACCTTCCTCAAGGTCCTCGCCCTGCCGGACCCGGCAAGCATCCGCGAGCCGCGCGCGCTGCTCACCACCATCGCCCGCCGGTTGATGTACGACGGCTGGCGGCGCCAGGACCTGGAACGCGCCTACCTGGACAGCCTGGCCGGGCTTCCGGAGGCCCTCGCGCCGTCCGCCGAGGAGCAGGCCCAGGTGGTGGAAACCCTGCTGCGCCTGGAGCGCATGCTCGCCGGGCTGTCGCCGAAGGCCCGCGCCGCCTTCATCCATAGCCAGATCGGCGGACTGACCTACGTGGAGATCGCCGGCTTGCTGGAGGTTTCCGTCAGCCGCATCCACCAGTACATGGTCGAGGGCTTCAAGCAGTGCTACCAGGTGCTTGCCGAATGAGACAGGGAAGGCGAGAACGCATCCTCGACGAAGCGGCGCAGTGGATGGCGCTGCTGCAATCCGGCCATGCCGGCGCCGAGGAGCGCCTGGCGTTCCAGCAGTGGCGCCAGGCCGACGCCGAGCACGGTGCGGTGTTCGACCGGCTCAGCCTGGGCTTGCAGTCGTTTCGCGACGAGCCCTTGCACGGCTTGCGCGCCGAGCAATTGATCGGAGCCCTCGAGGCGCCGTCCGCCCGTCGCCGGTTTCTCCAGCGCAGCCTCGGCCTGGCGGCGTTCGGCGTGGCGACGCTGGCGCTGGGGCGGATCGGCATCGTCGGCTTCCCCTGGCCCGGCGACCTGTATACCGGCACCGGACAACGCCAGAGTTTCCGCCTGGAGGATGGCAGCCAACTGGTGCTGGACGCGCGCAGCCGGGTACGCCCCGAATTCGATGGCTACCGGCGTCGCCTGCGCTTACGCGAGGGGCGCCTGCTGGTTGACGTGGCACGGGAACCGGCGCGGCCGTTCGTCGTCGACACCGGGCGCGGCCAGGTCGAGGCGCAGGGAACCCGCTTCCAGGTCAGCGATGACGGCGCCAGCTCGCGAGTGGTGGTGCTCGAGTCGCGGGTGCGGATCACCACTGCCGACGGACGGCAATGCCTGCTGGAGCGCGGCCAGAGCGCGCGTTTCGACGCCTCGGCGATTCTCGCCCGAGGTCCTGCCGAAGGCGGCGAGAGCGCCTGGCTGGATGGCCGGCTGGAGGTCCGCGACCGTCCGCTGGGGGAGGTACTGGAGGCGTTGCGCGCCTATCGCCGCGGCATCGTCAGCGTCGCCGACGACGCGGCGGCGCTGCGCGTCAGTGGTATCTACCCGCTGGACGACAGCGGCGTGGCGCTGGCATTGCTGGAGCAGAGCCTGCCGATCCGGATCGACTACCACGGGCCCTACTGGGTCAGCATCGCCAGCCGCTGAGGCGCGCGCCCGGCGGCGAGCCGGGCGGCGCGACGCTTCAGAACGGTTTGGTCGGCAGGTACTTGCCGTCGAGGGTGATCACCGCCCGCGAGCCGCCTTCCGGGTCCTCGACCTTCTTGATGTCCAGCTTGAAGTTGATCGCGCTGATGATGCCGTCGCCGAACTGTTCGTGGACCAGTGCCTTCAGGGTGCTGCCGTAGACTTGCAGCATCTCGTAGAAGCGGTAGATGGTCGGGTCGCTGGGAATGCCGCCGGGAATGCTGCCGCGCAGCGGGATGCTTTGCAGCAGGAGCACCGCGTCGTCGTCCAGGCCGAGTTGGGCGGCGACCTTGCGCGCCGCCGCCTCTGGCAGGGCATGCTGGCCGAGCAGGGCGGCGGTGACGAAGGTCAGGGCGAGACCGGTGCCGTCGGCCAGATCCTGCCAGGACAGGCCCAGGCGGGCCTTGTTCAGGACCACGGTCTCGGCCAGTTGCTGGCGCGCGTTGGGGGACACTTGGCTGTGTTGCATGGGATGACTCTCCTTGCGGGTGGTTGTGAGGGAAGGGATTCAGGCGACCGCCTGCCCGGGGTCGCCGCCTACCGCGCGCACTTCGGGATGCTCGGCGAGGGAGACGAAGCGCCGGCTGGCGCCGTCGAGGGCGTCGATGCGGCCGCTTTCGATGTCGTAGACCCAGCCGTGCAGGTTCAGCCGACCCTGTTCCAGGGCGCGGGCGACGCAGGGGTGGGTGCGCAGGTTGGCCAGTTGGGCGATCACGTTGTGCCGCACCAGGGCGTCCAGCCGCGCCGCCTCGGAGGCGTGTTCGTGGGCGCTGTTCATCGCCCGTGCGGCCTCGGCGTGGTGCAACCAGCCGGCCACCGCCGGCAACTGGTCGAGACAGGCGCAGGACGCGATGGCGCCCATCGCGCCGCAGTCCGAGTGGCCGCAGACCACGATGTCGCCGACCCCGAGCACCGCCACCGCGTATTCCACCGAGGCGCTGACCCCGCCGGGCTGCGGCCCGTAGCCGGGGACGATGTTGCCGGCATTACGGATCACGAAGAGTTCGCCGGGCTCGCGCTGGGTCAGCAGCTCGGGGACCACCCGGCTGTCCGAGCAGGCGATGAACAGCGCCTTGGGGGCTTGCCGGGTGGCCAGGGACTTGAACAGTTGCGAGCGCGCCGGGTAGGCGTCGCGCTGGAAGCGGAGAAAGCCGTCGATGATGTCACGCATGGCGCTGGGCTCCTGGCCGTCGAATGGTGGGGCCAGGATGCGCGGATTGAGCCATAGGGTCCAAGACCGGTTTATTATTCCAATCATTGGTCTGGCCTATAGTTGGATGTTTCCATGCTGCTTCGCCACCTGCGCTACCTGCTCGCTGTCGCCGAGCATCGCAACTTCACCCGCGCCGCCGAGGCGCTGCACGTTTCGCAGCCGACCCTGTCGCAGCAGGTGCGGCAACTGGAAGAGCAACTGCGCGTGCAATTGCTCGACCGCTCCGGCAGGAGCGTGCGTCCCACCGATGCCGGCGAGTTGTACCTGCTTCATGCGCGGCGTGCCTTGCGCGAGCTGGAAGCGGCGCAACGGGCGATCCACGAGGTGCGCGACCTCAGTCGCGGCCGCCTGCGCCTGGGCATGACGCCGACCTTCACCTGCTATCTGGTGGGCGCCCTGGTGGATCCGTTCAATCAGCGCTATCCAGGCATCGAGTTGAGCCTCGAGGAGTTGCCCCAGGACGCCCTGGAGGCGGCGCTGATCGACGATCGCCTGGACCTTGGCGTGGCCTTCAGCGAACCGGGTTCGCTGGAGATCGACAGCCAGCCGCTCTACCTGGAGCGCCTGGGCCTGGTGCTGGGGGCGGAACACCCGGCGGCGGACGCACCGCTGGCCGCCGCAGCGCTGGCGGAGTTGCCGTTGGCGTTGTTGCGCGACGACTTCGCCACGCGCCGGCACATCGACGCTTACCTGCGCCAGCAAGGGGTGACGGCGCGGGTGGCGCTGGAGGCGAACTCGATCAGCGCCATCGTCGACGTGGTTCGCCGCGGACGGCTGGCCAGCATCCTGCCAGAGGCGGTGGCGCGCCAGCAGGCCGGGTTGCGCTGCGTGGCGCTGCGGCCGGCGTTGCCGACCCGCCAGGTAGCGCTGTTCTGGCGCCAGGGCAGCCATCCCGGCGCCGCGCGCCTGGCCTTCCAGGCCCTGGCGCTGGAACTCGGCGCCGAGCTGGGCGACGCCTGAGCGGGATCAGCCGCGACTCGGCTGCAACGCCGCGGGTTCCTCGCGGCGCAGACGCAAGGCCAGGGCGGCGCCAAACAGGGCGAGCAGGGCGCTGAGCGCGGTCACCCATTCGATGCCGCGCGCCTGGCTGGCCAGCAGGCTGGCGGCATCGGCGCCGCGCACCTGGGCGTTGGCCAGCGCCACCAGCAGGGCCAGGCCGAGCGCGCCGCCGATCTGCTGGGTCATCGAGGCCATCCCCGAGGCGACGCCCTGTTCGGCGGGATCGACGCCGCTGGCGGCGCTGACCCACATGGCGGTCCAGGTCATGCCCTGGCCGACGCTGAGGATCACGATGGCCGGCAGCAGCGCCAGGAAGCCGCGCCCCAGCGGCAGGCACGCTGCCAGCAGGCCGAGCCCGAGTGCGCCCAGCAGCAGGCCGGCGACCAGCGTCGCGCGTGCCCCGTGGCGGGCCAGCAGGCGCTCGGCGACGCGGATACCGAGGGTACAGAGCAGAGTCGCCGGGAGGAACGCCAGGCCGGTCTGCAACACGCTGTAGCCGTACACCGACTGGAAGTAGATGGCCAGGAAGTAGTACTGCACGCCGTAGCTGCTCATGAAGATCGCGGTCAGCAGCATCGCCACCTGCAGGTTGCGGTTGCCCAGCAGGCGCAGCGGCATCAGCGGGTCGCGGCTGTAGTGTTCGATGGCGAGGAACGCCAGTAGCAGCGGGACGGAAAGGTAAAGTCCGAAACGTACCGAGGGCGCATCCCAGCCCGACTCGGGGCCCTGGACCAGGGCGAAGACCAGCAGGGTGGCGCCGGCGGTGACCGTCAGCGCGCCGGCCAGGTCGAAGCGCCGACCGCGCTGGCGCCGGGCGTCGGCCGGGATCAGGCGCAGGGCGAGCAGCGCCGCGGCGCCGGCCAGCGGCACGTTGACCAGGAAGATCGAGGCCCAGCCGAACAGCTCGGTGAGCGCGCCGCCGAGCGCCGAACCGAGGGCCAGGCCGAACGCCGAGGCGATGCTCCAGATCGCCAGGGCACGATTGCGCGCCGGGCCCTCGGCGAAGTGATTGCCGATCAGCGCCAGGGTCGCCGGGAACAGCAGCGCGCCACCCAGGCCCTGCACGGCGCGGGCGAGGATCAACGGCAACTCGCTCTGGGCCAGGCCGCCCGCGAGGGAGGCGAGGGCGTACAGGCTTTGCCCGAGGACGTACATGCGGCGCCGGCCGAGCAGGTCGGTGGCGCGCCCGCCGAGCAGGAGGAAGCCGCCGAAGGCCACCGTATAGGCGCTCACCACCCATTGCAGGCGTTGCGCCGAGAAATCCAGCGCCCGGCTGATTTCCGGCAGGGCGACGAACACGATGGTGGCGTCGAGGGCGATGATCAGTTGCGCGCTGGCGAGCAGGGCGAGCATCCAGTTGGAAGGGGCGGCACGGTCCGTCACGGCGGGACTCCTGGTCTGGGTTGGGCGCGGCCAGTGTTTCTCATGCTGGAATCGTGATAAATAGCCTCTCCGTCCTTTCACTGATGAAAATAATCATCGATGAGATCGCCATGGACCTGAATGCCGTCAAGTTGCTCGCCCGCGTGGCCGAGACCCGTAGCTTCACCCAGGCCGCCGTTTCCCTCGGTCTGACCCAGTCCGGCCTGTCGCGCGCCATCGGCCGGCTGGAAGCCGAACTCGGCGTGCGTCTGCTGCACCGCACCACCCGCAGCGTCAGCCTGACCCCGGACGGCCAACTGTTCTACGAGCGCTGCGCACCCTTGCTGGCGGAGCTGGAGGAAGTCGAGAAGTTGCTGGTGGACCGCCAGTGCGCGCCGAGCGGTCCGCTGAAGATCACCACCCCGCAGGCGCTCGGGCGGATCGTGATCATGCCGGTGCTGCGCGAACTGACCCGGCGCTACCCGCAATTGCAGATCGAGGCGGCGATGACCGATCGCCTGGTCGACCTCACCGAGGAAGGCTTCGACGCCGCCGTGCGTCTCGGTCGGGTGGGCGACGTGCGCCTGATCGCCCGGCCATTGGCGGCGTTGCGCTGGGTCACGGTGGCGTCGCCGGAATACCTGCGCAGTCACGGCACGCCGGAGCGCCTGGAGCAACTCGCCGGGCACAACTGCCCGACGGTGCGCGACCTGCACACCGGCAAGCTGCTGGAATGGCAGTTCCAGCGCGACGGCCAGCCGCTGAGCCTGGCGGTGCGCGGCGACCTGGTGCTGGACGTGGCCGACGCGCTGGTCGACGCGGCGCTGGTCGGCCAGGGCATCGTCCAGGTGATGGGCTTCATGGCCGAGGAGGCGATCCGCCGGCGTCGACTGGTACGCATCCTCCAGCCGTTCGAACCGCCGCTGTGCCCGGTGTCGCTGATCTACCCGCCGTCGCGGCAGTGCTCGCTGAAGATCGGCGCGCTCTACGAGGAACTGAAGAGCGCGCACTGGTGCGGGGCGCTGACGTACTGACCCGAGGGCGGCAGGGCGGATAACGCCGTGTTCGGACCGGCGGATAGCCGCAAGCGGCTATTCGCCCTACGCGGGGCAAGGCCGGTAGCGGAGCTGGGGAAGATTGTCGGGTGGGGCGAATAACGCCGGAGGCGTTATCCGCCGATACGCCTATTCGCCTGCGTTTATAAGCTCAGAACAAAGCGTTCCAAGCTGGCCCTGCAAATCTCCCGCGCTCATCGCTCATCCCCTGGAAACCATGTTTTCGGGGGGAACCGAACGATGCCGCACCATGCTCCATCCACACGCCTGCCTTCCAGCCTGGCCCTGGCCGCGCTGCTCGCGGCGGCCTACGCCGCGCCGCCGGAGGCACGTGCGGAGACGCCCGCGCCCGCCGCCAAGGCGCTCACCTTCGACGTCGCCGCCGGCCCGCTGGACCAGGTGCTGCTAGGCATCTCGCGACAGAGCGGCTTGCTGATCTCCTTCGAGCAGTCGCTGGTGCGCGGCCGGCAGGCGCCGGCGGTGCGCGGTCCGCTGAGTGTCGACCAGGCCCTGGAACAGGCCCTGCGCGGTAGCGGCCTGCAGTTCCGCCGTTCCGAGCGCGGCGCGGTGATTTCCGCCGCGCCGCTGCGCGCGGCCGTACCGGCGGCGAAGGTGCAGCCGCTGGCGGCGAACGCGGAGCAGACCCTGGAGCGGGTGGTGGTGACCGGCTCGCGGATTCCCCGCGCCCAGCAGGAAGGGCCGTCGCCGGTCACGGTGATCAGCAGCGAGGAAATCCAGAACCGTGGCTACCGCAACGTCTTCGAGGCCTTGCAGACGCAGACCCAGAACACCGGCATGACCCAGGGCGAGGACTACGGCAACACCTGGCAACCGGCGGCCAACGCCCTCAACCTGCGCGATCTCGGCCCCAACCACACGCTGGTGCTGATCAACGGCCGGCGCGTCGCCGACTACCCGACCGCCTATGGCGGCTCGGTGAACTTCACCAACCTGGCGAACATCCCGGCGGTCATGATCGACCGCATCGAGATCCTCAGCGGCGGCGCCTCGGCGATCTACGGCTCGGATGCCATCGCCGGGGTGGTCAATATCGTCCTGAAGAAGAAATTCGATGGCGTCGACGTCAACCTGCGCGCCGGCACCACCGAGCGCGGCGGCGGCGACAACCAGCGCCTGCAACTGGTCGGCGGCGGCGCGACGGGCGACTTCGAAGGTCTGTTCGGCCTGCAGGTCGAGCAGCGCCAGCCGGTCTGGGCCAACCAGCGCGGTTTCATGGACAGCTACCCGGACGGCAACAACGTCGGTTACCGGCTGAACCCGCAGAGCGGACGCTACCTCGGCGACGCCTCCTGCGCCGGCCTCGGCGGCCTGTTCGGCGGCAACGTGGCGCCGGTGCCGGGCGCCAGGGGGGGCTATCGCTGCATGACCGACCAGTACTACAACAACTACTGGACCCTGCAGACCAAGAAGGAAAACTACGACGGCTACGCCGGCGGCACCTGGCACCTGAGCGACAGCGGCAAGCTGTTCGCCGACCTGCTGTTCGGCTTCGACCACCTGCAGAACAATACCCGCGGGCCGTCCTTCACCTCGCCGGACTTCATCAATGCCTCCAGCGGCGACCTGGAGCGCTGGTACCGGCTGTTCTCGCCCGAGGAGATCGGCGGCAAGAGCAGCAACAACAGCAAGTGGCGCGAGGTGTCCTGGACCGGCACCCTCGGCTACAGCGACCGCGTCGCCAATACCTCCTGGGAATACGAACTGGCCGCGACCCGCTCCGAGTACCGCAGCGACCGCACTACCCGCTACACCCCGGCGGCCGGGATCCTCGACCTGTACCTGGGCCGCAAGCTCGGCGAACGCGATGGCTACCCGGTCTACGATCCCGATCCGGCGCGCCTCGGACGTCCGCTGAGCGAGGAAGAATGGCGCAGCCTGCGGCGCAACGTGACCCAGCACAGCGAGTCCTACTCGCAGACCTACAGCTTCACCGGCAACGGCGAGCTGTTCGACCTGCCGGCCGGCCCGGTGGCCTTCGCCGGCGTGCTGGAGGTGGGCAAGCAGGGCTACAGGATCCGCCCCGATTCGCAATACAACGACGGCTCCCTCTACAACGTCTCCAAGGCCAGCAGCTCCGGCGGCTCGCGCGACCGTTACGCCGCCGGCGGCGAATTCAGCATCCCGCTGCATGACACGCTGCTGGCGTCCGCCGCCGGCCGCTGGGACCAGTACAGGTTCAGCGGTCGCACCGAGGAGCAGACTACCTACAACCTGGGGCTGGAGTGGCGCCCGCTGACCAGCCTGCTGCTCCGCGGCAGCTACGGCACCAGCTTCCGCGCGCCGGACCTGAACTACATCTACCAGGCCGACGCCAACGGCTACTACCCGGCGCAGAAGGACTACTACGGTTGCGAGAAAGGCGTCGACGGCGCTTGCAAGAACGGTCGGGTCGACTACGTGCAGAGCGGCACGCCCGACCTGAAGTCCGAGCGCGGGCGCTACTGGAGCTACGGCTTCGTCTGGTCGCCGTCGAGCAGGTTCGACTTTTCCGCCGACTACTACCACATCCAGATCGACGACCTGCTGACCACCCTCGACCCGGACAAACTGCTGCGCGACGAGGCGGCCTGCCGCAGCGGCGGGCTCGATCCGGACTCGGCGCAGTGCCGCGACACCCTGGCGCGGGTCGAACGCAACGCCGGCGACGCCAGCGTCGATCCGAATCGCCTGAACAAGGTCTACGTCAATGCCATCAACGCGGCCAAGGAGCGCACCAGCGGCATCGACCTGCGCAGCAACATCCGCTGGGGCGCCGGTGACTACGGCGCGTTCTCCTCGACCCTCGGCTACACCCTGGTGTTGTCCCACGACTACCAGCAGTCCGACGACTACCCCAGCGAGAACCAGCGCGACAGCCTCGACTCCCACGACTGGCGCAGCAAACTCAACGCCAGCCTGACCTGGGACTACGCACAGTTCACCTCGACGCTCTTCGCGGTGCGCTACGGCAGCGTTACCAACGCCGCTGGCAGCGGGCGCCTGAGCCCGTGGACGGTGTTCAACGCCAGCGCCCGCTACCGGCTCAACGAACGCGCCAGCGTCGGCCTGACGGTGAACAACCTGCTCGACCAGATCAAGGAGGACGACTCCGATGGCTGGCCGTACTATCCCACCGGCAACTACGACGCCATGGGCCGCCAATGGTGGCTGGACTTCAGCTATCACTTCGGTGGTTGAGCCATGCCCGGACGCATCCTGGTCTTCGCCTGCTGCCTGCTCGCCAGCCTGGCCCGCAGCGAGCCGCGCCATGCCATCACGCTCTACGACGAGCCGGCGAAATACCCGCCGGGTTTCCAGCACTTCGACTTCGTCGACCCGCAGGCGCCCAAGGGCGGCAGCCTGCGGCGGATGGAAAGCGGCAGCTTCGACACGCTGAACCCCTTCGCCAACCGCGGCACGCCGATCAGCATGACCCAGGCCGCGCTGATCTACGAAACCCTAGGCTTCCAGTCGCTGGACGAGCCGTTCACCGAATACGGCTACCTGGCGCGCTACATCGAGAAAGCCCCGGACAACAGCTGGGTGCGTTTCCATATTGATCCGCGGGCGCGCTTCAGCGACGGCGTGGCGGTCACCGCCGAGGACGTGAAGTTTTCCTTCGACAGCCTGGTCGAGCAGGGCAGCCCGTTCTGGCGCGCCTACTACAAGGAGGTCCTCGAGCCGGTGGTGGAGGACCGCCTGCGCATCCGCTTCGACTTCCGTCATGCCGGCAACCGCGAACTGCCGCTGGTGCTGGCCCAGCTCTACGTGCTGCCCAGGCATTGGTGGCAGGGACGCGACTTCAACCGCAGCAGCATGCAGCCGCCGCTGGGCAGCGGACCTTACCGGCTGGAGAAGGCCGAGGCGGGGCGTTCGGTGAGCTACCGGCGCAACCCCGACTGGTGGGCTCGCGACCTGCCGGTCGGGCGTGGCCTGTACAACTTCGAGCGGATCCGTTTCGACTACTACCGCGACAGCGGCGTGGCCTTGCAGGCGTTCAAGGCCGGGCAGGCCGACATCAATGTCGAGACCAGCGTCAAGGCCTGGAGCAGCGGCTACGACTCGCCGGCCCTGCGCGATGGCCGGTTGCGCCAGGAGAGCTTTCCCTACCCGTACCCGGCCAGCCTCCAGGGCCTGGTGTTCAACCTGCGCCGGCCGCTGTTCGAGGACCGCCGGGTACGCCAGGCGCTGAGCCTGCTGTTCGACTTCGAATGGACCAACCGGCAGCTCTTCGGCGGTCGCTACAAGCGCCTGCGCAGCTATTTCGACAACTCGGAGATGGCCGCTCGCGGCCTGCCCGGCGCCGACGAACTGGCCTTGCTGGAGCCGCTGCGTGGGCAGATCCCCGAGGAGGTCTTCGGCCAGGCCTACGCTCCGCCGGTGAACGACGGCAGCGGCGATATCCATGAGCGCCTGGTGCAGGCCTACCGCCTGCTCGGCGAGGCCGGCTGGCATGCCGTCGAAGGACGCCTGCTGGATACCGCCGGACGGCCGCTGCGCTTCGAACTCCTGCTCCAGGGCAAGGGCCTGGAGCGCGCGCTGCTGCCGTTCCAGCGCAACCTGGCGCGGATCGGCATCGATATGCGCCTGCGCCAGGTGGACGCTTCGCAATACATCGAGCGCATACGTGCGCGGGACTACGACATGATCGTTTCGAGCTTCTCCCAGTCCAATTCGCCGGGCAACGAGCAGTACAGCTTCTGGCATTCCTCCAGCTACGCCGATCCCGGCGGCTACAACCGCATCGGCCTGAAGGACCCGGCCATCGACCGGCTGGTGCAGGCGGTGGTCGAGGCCGACTCGCGGGCCGCCCTGGAAACCGCCGTGCGCGCCCTCGACCGGGTGCTGCAATGGGGCTACTACCTGATCCCGACCTGGTATTCCGACGAGGTCTGGATCGCCAGCTGGAATCGCTTCGGCCGACCGCCGCAGGCGCCGCGCTACAGCCTGGGGCTGAACACCTGGTGGGAAGTCCGCGAGCGGGCCGTGCCGAGCCGGCAGGCGCAGTGACATGGGCGGCTACCTGTTGCGCCGCCTGGCGCTGATCCTGCCGACCCTGCTGGGCATCCTGCTGATCAACTTCGCCATCGTCCAGGCCGCACCCGGCGGGCCGGTGGAACAGGCCATCGCGCGCCTGCAGGGCGTCGACGGCGGCGGCCCGCTGGGGCGTGGCGGGGAGGGCGGGCATGGCGCGCTGGAACCGCAGCGCCACGGCGAGACCGGCATCGACCCGCAGCTGGTGGCCGCCCTGGAGCGCCAGTACGGCTTCGACAAGCCGCCGCTGCAACGGCTCTGGCTGATGCTGTCGAGCTACGCCCGGCTGGATTTCGGCGAGAGCTTCTACCGCGACGCGCGGGTCGTCGACCTGATCGCCGAGAAGCTGCCGGTCTCGCTGTCCCTGGGCTTGTGGGCGACGTTGATCACCTACCTGGTGTCGATTCCCCTGGGGGTGGCCAAGGCGGTGCGCCACGGCAGCGCCTTCGACCTGTGGAGCAGCGCGTTGGTGGTGGTCGGCTATGCGGTGCCCGGCTTCCTCTTCGCCATCGTCCTGATCGTGCTGTTCGCCGGCGGCAGCTACCTGGACTGGTTCCCCCTGCGCGGCCTGGCTTCCGAGGGCGCCGAGCGCCTCGGCCCGTTGGCGCGTTTCGCCGATTACCTCTGGCACCTGGCGCTGCCGGTGGGTTCGCTGGTGGTCGGCGGTTTCGCCAGCCTGACCCTGCTGACCAAGAACAGCTTCCTCGACGAGATATCCAGGCAGTACGTCGCCACCGCTCGCGCCAAGGGCCTCAGCGAGCGCCGGGTGCTCTACGGCCATGTGTTCCGCAACGCCATGTTGCTGGTGGTGGCCGGGCTGCCGGCGGCGCTGGTCTCGGTGTTCTTCACCGGGTCGCTGCTGATCGAGGTGCTGTTCTCCCTCGACGGCCTCGGCCTGATGGGCTACGAAGCGGCGCTCGGCCGCGACTACCCGGTGGTGTTCGGCAGCCTGTTCATCTTCACCCTGCTCGGGTTGCTGGTGAAGCTGGCCGGCGACCTGGCCTACAGCCTGGTCGACCCGCGCATCGACTTCGCCGCGAGGAAACAGTGAGATGGCCATCGTCCTTTCCCCGCTGCACCGCCGCCGCCTCGCCGCGTTCCGCGCCAACCGCCGCGGGCGCCTGGCGCTGCGGCTGTTCCTCGCGCTGTTCGTCGCCTGCCTGTTCGCCGAGCTGATCGCCAACGACCGCCCGCTGCTGCTGGAATACCGTGGGCAGTGGTTCCTGCCGGTGCTGCGGGACTATCCGGAAACCGCCTTCGGCGGCGAGCTGCCGTTCCCGCCGGACTACCGCGGTCGCTTCATGAGCGAACGCATCGCCCGCGACGGCTGGGCGCTGTGGCCGCCGATCCGCTTCGACGCCCGCAGCATCAACTACGCGCGCCCGGCGCCGGCGCCGCCCTCGGCGGAGAACTGGCTGGGCACCGACGACCAGGGCCGCGACGTGCTCGCGCGGGTGATCTACGGCCTGCGCCTGTCGATCCTCTTCGCCCTCGGCCTGACCCTGGCCTCGTCGTTGCTGGGAATCTGCGCCGGCGCGGTGCAGGGCTACTACGGCGGCTGGATCGACCTGTTCGGCCAGCGCTTCATCGAGGTCTGGTCGGGTCTGCCGATGCTTTACCTGCTGATCATCCTCGCCAGCCTGGTGCAGCCCGGGGTCGGCTGGCTGCTGGCGATCATGCTGCTGTTCTCCTGGACCAGCCTGGTCGACGTGGTTCGCGCCGAGTTCCTTCGCGGTCGTCACCTGGAGTACGTCAAGGCGGCGCGGACCCTCGGCCTCGGCGACGCCGGGGTGATGTTCCGGCACATCCTGCCCAACGCCATGGTTGCGACCCTGACCTTCCTGCCGTTCCTGCTCTGTGGCGCGGTGACCACCCTGACCGCCCTGGACTTCCTCGGTTTCGGCCTGCCGCCCGGCTCGCCGAGCCTTGGCGAACTGGTCGGGCAGGGCCGTGACAACCTCCAGGCGCCCTGGCTCGGGCTGACCGTGTTCGTGGTCCTGGCGACCTTGCTCAGCCTGCTGGTGTTCATCGGCGAAGCGGTGCGCGACGCCTTCGATCCGAGGAAATGAGATGAACCGGGAACTGTTGCGAGTGGAAAACCTGAGCGTCGCCTATGGCGACACGCAGGTCGTGAAGGGGATCGACTTCAGCCTGCGCGCCGGCGAGACCCTGGCCCTGGTCGGCGAGTCCGGCTCCGGCAAGTCGCAGACCGCCCACGCCCTGCTGCGCCTGCTGCCGGGCGCGGCGCGCCTGGGCGGCAGCGTGCGCCTGGACGGCGAGGAACTGCTCGCCCTGTCGCCGCAGGCATTGCTGGCGATTCGTGGGCAGCGCATCGGCATGGTGTTCCAGGAGCCGATGACCTCGCTCAATCCATTGCAGCGCATCGGCCGCCAGGTCGGCGAGGGCCTGCGCCTGCATCGCCGCCTGCGTGGCGCCGCGCTGCGCGGGCGGGTACTGGAACTGCTCGAACTGGCCGGCCTCGAGCAGCCGCGACGCCTGCTCGAGGCCTATCCGCACCAGCTCTCCGGCGGCCAGCGACAGCGAGTGATGCTGGCCATGGCGCTGGCTTGCGAGCCGCAACTGCTGATCGCCGACGAACCGACCACGGCTCTCGACGTCACCGTGCAGAAACGCCTCCTGGAGCTGCTGCAAAGCTTGCAGCGACGGCTGGGCATGGCGATCCTGCTGATCAGCCACGACCTCAACCTGGTGCGCCGGGTCGCCGATCGGGTCTGCGTGATGCACGATGGCCGGATCGTCGAGGAGAACGCCTGCGAGACGCTGTTCCGCTCGCCCCGGCATCCCTACACGCGCCTGCTGATCGAGGCCGAGCCGGGTGGGCTGGCGGAGCCGGTGGCGTGCCGCGAGACCTGCCTGGAGGTGCGCGCGCTGAGCCTCGACTACCCCGCGCCCGGCGGCTGGCTGCGCCGGCGCGCGGGACTGCGCGCGGTGCACGAGGTCAGCCTGCGGCTGCGCCGTGGCAGCACTCTGGGGATCGTCGGCGAAAGCGGTTCAGGCAAGTCCTCCCTCGGCCAGGCGCTGCTGCGCCTGTTGCCGGCCGAAGGGCAGATCCTGTTCCAGGGCGAGCGCCTCGACCGGCTGCACGGCAAGCGCCTGTTGCCATTGCGCCGGCAGTTCCAGGCGGTGTTCCAGGACCCCTACGGCAGCCTCAACCCGCGCCTTAGCGTGGAACAGATCGTCGGCGAAGGCCTGCGTATCCATGGCATCGGCGATGCCGGCGAACGCCGCGCGCGGGTGCTGGAGGCACTGCGCGAGGTCGGTCTCGACGAGCCTTGCCTGGAACGCTATCCCCACGAGTTTTCCGGCGGCCAGCGCCAGCGCATCGCCATCGCCCGGGCGCTGGTGCTGAAACCGGCGCTGATCCTGCTCGACGAACCGACCTCGGCGCTCGACCGCAGCGTGCAGTGCCAGGTGGTCGAGCTGCTGCGTCGGTTGCAGCGCCGCCACGGGCTGAGCTACCTGTTCATCAGCCACGACCTGGCCGTGGTTCGCGCCCTGGCCCACGACATCCTGGTGCTCAAGGACGGCCGGGTGGTGGAGCAGGGCAGCGCCGCGGCGCTGTTCAGCCAGCCGCGCCATCCCTATACCCGCGAGTTGCTCGGGACGATGCCGGCGCTGCGCCTGGAAGAGCACCTGCGGGTGGCCGGGCTGGGAATCTGAGGCGGGAAACCATGCAGACTCTAAGGATGTTCCGAAAGGTTCTTTCCAGACGCCCCGGCGCTTTTCTTAAGATCGGCCTGCGGGCCCGTCAGGGACAAGGAGCCATGTCGGCTTCCGGGTCCGTCCGATCGATTGGGGGAATGCGATGAGTTCGTTACCGTTGTACTTCGATTACGCCGCCACCACGCCCGTGGACGAGCGCGTGATCCGGGCCATGGTGGAGTGTCTCGGCTACCAGGCGTGTTTTGGCAATCCCGCGTCGAATTCCCATGCCTACGGCCGCCAGGCGCGGCGGGCAGTGGAGCGGGCCAGGGAGCAGGTGGCCGCGCTGGTCGGCGCCAGCGCCGGGCAGATCGTCTGGACTTCCGGCGCCACCGAATCCAACAACCTGGCCCTCAAGGGCGTGGCCCAGGCGCTGGACGCACCCGGCCACCTGATCACCAGTCGCCTGGAGCACAAGGCGGTGCTGGACACCGTGCAGCAACTCGCCGATGACGGCTGGAGCGTGACCTGGCTGGCGCCCGGCACCGATGGCCTGATCCGGCCGGAACAGGTGGAGGCGGCCTGGCGCGCCGATACCCGTCTGGTGTCGCTGATGCGGGTCAACAACGAACTCGGCACCCTGACCGACATCGCCGCCATCGGCGAACGGGTGCGCGAGCGCGGCGCGCTGTTCCACGTCGACGCGGCGCAGGCCAGCGGCAAGGTGGCGATCGACCTGGGCCGCCTGGCGGTGGACTTGATGTCGTTCTCCGCACACAAGACCTACGGGCCCAAGGGCATCGGCGCGTTGTACGTCGGGCCGCGCGCCGAGCGGCGGCTGAAGGCGCAGATCCACGGCGGCGGACACGAGCAGGGCCTGCGTTCCGGGACCCTGGCGACCCACCAGATCGTCGGTATGGGCGAGGCCTTCGCCCTCGCCGGCGAGCTTTTCGAGGAGGAGGGCAGGCGCATCGCCGGACTCCAGCGGCGTCTGCTGGAGGGGCTGGCGCAGATCGACGGCTGGCGCCTGAACGGCAGCGCCGACGCACGCATCGCGCATACCCTGAACCTGACCTTCGACAACCCGGCCTTTGTCCCCCAGGCACTGGAGTCCAGCCTGGCGGTGTCCAGCACCTCGGCCTGCAACTCGGCGCGGCCGGCGCCGTCCCACGTGCTTCTCGCCCTCGGCCACGATGCCGCCAGCGCTGGCCGCAGCGTGCGCCTGAGCCTCGGTCGCTACACCCGCGAGGCCGACGTCGACGCGGCGGTGGCCGCCCTCAAGGCCGCGGCGGATAGTGGCGCGCCGGCGTGGCAGCCGTTCCTCGGGGTATCCAGGGCAGGCTGAGCGGCCGGCTCGACCCGCCCTCGCCGAAGCCAGGGGCTGCGGATAACCGCGAAGCGGTTATTCGCCCTGCGGCTCCAGGGGCTTTTCGTCTTTGCCGCCATTTCCCGGCAATGTGCGCTTGGCGGATCATCCAGGTTGGGTATCATGCGTCGCCATTCCCATCCACCGCCGACGGAAGTCAGGCTTTGCCTGCGTGAGCCCAATGGACGATCTCTCCCCCGATTCCGCCTTGCCGCCTGCCGGCAGCGCCCAGGACAACGACGCGCCGCGCCAGTTGGTGGTCTGCATCGACGGAACCTCGAACCGCTTCGGCGACCAGCCGACCAACGTGGTGCGCCTGTACCGCTCGCTGTCGCGCGATCCGCGCAGGGTGCTGGCCTACTACGACCAAGGCGTCGGCACCTTCGGCCTGAAGGAAACCCTGTTCGAGTGGCAGAAGTTTCCCTCGCGGATCGCCGGCCTGGCCTTCGGCTGGGGGCTCAAGCGCAACGTCGAGGGCGCCTATCGCTTCCTCGCCGAGCACTACCGGCCCGGCGACCAGATATTCCTCTTCGGCTTTTCCCGTGGCGCCTACGCGGTGCGCGTGCTGGCCGCGATGCTGCGTGCGGTGGGCCTGATCGATGCGCACCAGCCGCACCTCTTCGACTACGCCTGGACCCTGCTCACCACCCGCATGCCGCCCCGCGCCGAAGACAAGCGGGCCGGCACGCGTCGCCGCGGGCCGGACTTCGGCCTGCTGGGACGCTTCCGCAAGGTCTTCGGCCGGCAGGTGAAGGTGCACTTCCTCGGCCTGTTCGACACCGTGACCTCGGTGGGCTGGGTCTACGACCCGCTGACCGTGCCGTATTCCTCGAACAACGAAATGGTCGACGTGGTCCGCCAGGCCCTGGCCATCGACGAATGCCGCTGCTTCTTCCGGCAGAACCTCTGGTTCGGCGAGAAGGACCGCAAGTCCGACGTGTTGCAGGTGTGGTTCCCCGGCATGCACTCCGATGTCGGCGGTGGCTATGCGCCGAAGGACTCGCGGCTGGCCCTGGTGGCCTTTACCTGGATGCTCGGCGAGGCGCTGGAGGCCGGCCTGCATGTCGACCCGGCGCGCAGCCGCGACCAGTTGCGCGCACGTTCGAAGCAGGGCCCGGACCCGACCGCGCCGATCCTGCCGGTGATGACCCGGCCCTGGCGCCTGGCCGAGTGGCTGCCGCTGCTGGTCTGGGACCGCCGCAGCGGCAACCGCGCCTGGCGCTGGTCGCGTGGCCGGCCGCGCTCGCGGCCGCTGGAACCGGTCGGGCAGGAAACCCGGGTCAAGCTGCACCGTTCGGTGCAGCGGCGGCTGGACGAATGCCCCGACTACCGGCCGTGCAACCTGCCAGCGCTGGAACGCTGCGACCTCATCGACGATTCGCCGTTGCTTGACGGCTACCGCTAGCGGTTGGCCGCGATCGCGTTCAGAACCACATGCGGATACCGGCGACGAAGCGCGCCTCGTCGTCGTCCTCGCCCTCGGCGCGGGCCAGGTCGGCGCTGTTGCCGTAGGAGCGGTTCCAGGTCACCCCGATGTAGGGCGCGAACTCGCGACGGATCTCGTAGCGCAGGCGCAGGCCCAGCTCGCTATCGGCAAGGCCCGAACCGATGCCGCGGGCGGGATCGCTCCTGCCGTACAGGTTGACCTCGGCGCTGGGCTGGAGGATCAGCCGGTTGGTCAACAGGATGTCGTACTCGCCCTCCAGGCGCAGCGCGCTCTGGCCGTTCTCGCCGAGGAAGGCGGTGACTTCCGCCTCGAAGTCGTAGAGCGCCAGGCCCTGCACGCCGAACGCCGCCCAGGTCTGCGGCGAGCCGGGCTTGAAATCCTGGCGCACGCCGGCGACCAGGTCCCACCAGGGACCGATGGCGTGCCCGAACAGCGCCTGGACCTCGGCGTCCTCGGTCTTGCCGTCGAGCCGTTCGCCTTCGCTGCGCAGCCACAGGCGGTTGATGTCGCCGCCGATCCAGCCGCTGGCGTCCCAGGCCAGCGCGCTGCCGTCGTCGGCGTCCTGGTATTCCAACTGGTCGAGCAGGAAGAAGCTGTTCAGCGCGCTGTCGTGCACCTTGTGCCCCTCCAGCGGCGGAAAGGCGGCACGGCGGTCGGCCTCGGTCGGCACCGGGATCGGCGTACGGCTCTGGCTGGGCGCGGCCTGCCCCGGAGGTTGCCGCGCAGCGTGGCTCATCCCCGGCATCCGGCCATGGTCCATTCCCTGGTGCTCCATGGGCTGTGCCGGGGCGGGCGATGCGGCGCCGTGGTCCATCCCCGGCATCCGGCCATGCCCCATCCCCTGGTGGTCCATGGGTTTCGCCGGGGCGGAGGTCCTCTGGCCGTGGTCCATGCCAGGCATCGCGCCGTGGTCCATGGCCGAGTGCTCCATGCCATTGTCCTGCGCGGCCTCGACGGGATTCGGCAGGCCCAGCAGCAGACCCAGGGCGAGGGCACCGCCGGCCAGGCGGGCGGGTTTCGGCTGGCGGCTCATGCGTTGTCTCCTTCGTCTACCCGCACTTCGCGGAACATGCCCATCTCCATGTGGAACAGCAGGTGGCAGTGGTAGGCCCAGCGCCCCAGGGCGTCGGCGGTGACCCGGTAGCTGCGGCGGGTGCCCGGCGGCATGTCGATGGTGTGCTTGCGCACCAGGAAGTTGCCTTGCTCGTCCTCCAGGTCGCTCCACATGCCGTGCAGGTGGATCGGGTGGGTCATCATGGTGTCGTTGACCAGGACGATCCGCAGGCGCTCGCCGTAGGTCAGGCGCAGCGGCTCGGCGTCGGAGAACTTGATGCCGTCGAAGGACCAGGCGAACTTCTCCATGTGCCCGGTCAGGTGCAGCTCGATGGTGCGCCCCGGCTCGCGGCCGTCCGGGTCGGCGAAGCGGCTGCGCAGGTCGGCGTAGGTCAGCACCCGCCGCCCGTTGTCGCGCAGGCCGAGGCCGGGGTCGGCGAGCTTCGGTGTCGGCGTCATGGTCTGCATGTCGACCAGCGGGTTGCCGTCCTCCGAAGCCGGATGGGACTGCATCGGCATGGCGCCCATGCCCATCCTGGAATGGTCCATGCCGCTCATGTCCATGCCGGCCATCTTCGAGTGGTCCATGCCGTTCATGTCCATGCCCGACATCTTCGAATGGTCCATCTCGCTGGCGGGCCTCGTCGCCGCGCCATGCCCCATGGCGCCGTGGTCCATGCCGCCCATGCCCATGTCGTCCATGCCGATCAGCGGGCGCGGATCGGGCGTCGGCACCGGCGCGCTAAGCCCTTCGGCCAGCGCCAGGGTGCCGCGGGCGTAGCCGCTGCGGTCCATGGACTGGGCGAAGAGGGTATAGGCGCGCTCGCCGCCCGGCTCGACGATCACGTCGTAGGTCTCGGCCACGGCGATGCGCAACTCGTCGACGCTGACCGGCTCGACGTGCTGTCCGTCGGCGGCCACCACGGTCATCTTCAGGCCGGGAATGCGGACGTCGAAATAGCTCATCGCCGAGGCGTTGACGAAGCGCAGGCGGAGCTTTTCGCCGGGGCGGAACAGGCCGGTCCAGTTGCCGTCCGGCGGCTGTCCGTTGAGCAGGTAGGTATAGGTGTAGCCGCTGACGTCGGCGAGATCGGTGGGACTCATCTTCATCTCGGCCCACATCTTGCGGTCGGCCAGGGTCGCGGCCCAGCCGTTGGCGCTGACGTCGTCGATGAAGTCGCCGACGGTGCGCTTGTGGAAGTTGTAGTAGTCGGACTGCTTCTTCAGCTTGGCGAGGATGCGCTGCGGCTTCTCGTCCGACCAGTCGCTGAGCAGCACCACGTAGTCGCGGTCGTAGCTGAACGGTTCCGGCTCGCGGGCGTCGATCACCAGGGCGCCGTAGACCCCGGCCTGCTCCTGTAGCCCCGAGTGGCTGTGGTACCAGTAGGTGCCGTTCTGCCGGACCTTGAAGCGGTATTCGTAGAGACCGCCGGGAGCGATGCCTTCGAAGCTGAGGCCCGGCACGCCATCCATGTTGGCCGGCAGGATGATGCCGTGCCAGTGGATCGAGGTGTCCTCGGCGAGGCGGTTGCGCACCCGCAGGGTCACGTTGTCGCCTTCGCGCCAGCGCAGGGTCGGGCCGGGCAGCGAACCGTTGATGGTCATGGCGGTGGCCGGCGAGCCGCTGAGGTTCACCGGGGTCTCGCCGATGAACAGGTCGAAACTGTCGCCGGCGAGCAGGTTCTGCTGGCCCGGCCCGGCCAGGGCCCAGGCCGGGGCGCGCCAGAGACCCAGTCCGCCGAGCAGACCGGTGGCGGCGAGGCCTTTGACGAAGGTGCGTCGCGAAGTTCTGTGCATCCGCTGGTTTCCACGCAGGTGGCAGGACGGACTGCGCGAGCCTGCGCAGCCGGGAGGTCGCGGCCCCGCCAGGGCGGTGCGGCGATGCGGACACCCTAGCGGCGCGCGCCTGTCGGCAAGCTGTGGGGAAGATTACAGAGCTGTCAGCTCAGCGCGGCGGGTTCACCAGGTGGCGGTCGAAACCCCGCGCCACCAGGCGTTCCCAGGCGTCCATGACCTGCGCCGGGATCGGGCAGGCGACCTGGAAGCCCAGCGCCGGGTAACGCATGATGCGGTCGAGGTCGCCAACCATCTCGTCGATCACCCCGAGTACGCCGACCAGGTTCGAGATGCCGTCGGGAAATGCGTAGTCGGGCGCATCCACGTGTCCCTCCAGCCCCGGCCAGCGGACCGGCAGGGTCAGCGCCACGCGGCGGATCGAGTTGGGCTTGGTGACGAAGGTCGCGCGGCGCAGGTCGGGGAACAGCTCGCGGGCGAAGGCGATGTTCTCGGCGAAGTTGGTCGCCCGCGGCTCGATCACGATGAGGCTGTCGCTTACCCCGCGTGCCCTGGCGTGGCGGGCGAACAGCTCGGCTTCCGGCTCGACCCAGAGATGGCGCGTCCAGTGCCCGGTGTTGCCGGTGAACAGCAGGCGTTCGGCGAGGCCGCGTTCGAGCAGTTCGCAGGCGTGGTCGCAGACCCGCAGGTCGTAGGAGCCGCATACCACCAGCAGTTCGCAGGGCACATGGCAGCGGCCCTGGCCGAGGAAGTCCCAGAGCAGCCGGGCATCTTGCAGGGTCGGGCTCATGGGACGCCAACGCTCCTCTCGCTGTCGGTCGTGGCGGGGTGCCGATGCTGGCAGTACAGCCGGTCGTCTTCGCGGACGATCCGCAGCTCGCGGAAATCCCGGACCGACCAGCGCGCGCCGGCGGCGAGCAGGCCGCTCTCCTCGCCGATCGCCACGCAGGTCGCGCCGGCGGCACAGGCTGCCTGCACGCCGCTGAGGGAGTCTTCGAACACCAGGCAGCGCGACGGTGCCACGCCGAGCCTGGCCGCGGCCAGGCGATAGCCATCCGGAGCCGGCTTGCCGTGGACCACGTCGTCGCGGCTGACCAGGGTGCGGAACGCCGCCTGCAGGTCGTGCTGGCGCAGCACGTGGTCGATGCGTGCCGGCCAACTGCTGGTGACCAGCGCCAAGGGCACGTCCAGCCAACGCAACTGGCGGATCACCGCGGCGACGCCGGGCAGCAGGGGACAGTCGGCGCCTTCCTCCAGCGCATCGACCCGTTGCTTGAGGATCCGCCGGCGCTCCATCGGCAGGTGGCCGAACAGATAGTCCAGGGTGTAGCCGCCCGGGCGACCGTGCACGTGGTCGCGCAGGCAGTCCGGGCCGAGCGCCACGCCCTGTTCGCCGGCAACCCGGCTCCAGGCCGCGGCGATGGCTTCGCGGGAGCTGATCAGGACGCCGTCCATGTCAAACAGAACGGCTGAAAACGCTAGTCGATGCATCTCGGGCACTCTGTAGGGCAAGCCAGACCAGGACCGCGCCGCCGAGGGCGAACAGCGCCATGATCAGATAGGACCACTGCGGCAGGCCTTCGTACAGCCAGCCGGCGGCCGGACTGGCGAGGCCCATGGGCAGCGCTACCGCCAGAGAGTAGTAGATTCCCTGGGTCAGTACCCGCGCGCTTTCCGGCGCGTGGTCGCGGATGTAGCGCATCACCGCGGCGTGGTAGGCGGCGAAGCTGAGGGCGTGCAGGCACTGGCCGAGGAGGATCGCGGCGAGATGTTCGCTGCCGGCCAGCAGGCCCCAGCGCAGCGCCGCGCAAAGGCTGGAGAAGAGCATCACCTGGAGCGCCGGGTGGCGGTCCAGGATGCGGTTGGAGACGGCGAAGAAGCTGATCTCGGCGATCACCGCCAGGCCCCAGAAGGCGCCGACCGAGAACGACGAGTAGCCCAGCGCCTGCCAGCCCAGCGAGGCGGTGGTGAAGTACAGCGAGTGGCTCAGCTGGATCATTCCCGCCGCGGCGATGGCCAGCAGCAGGGGGCGTTGCCGGAGGATCCCGCGCAGGTCGGGACGGCGCCTGGCGCCCGGCAGCGGCGAGTCCGGACGGCGCAGGCTGCGGCGACGGAGGAACAGGCAGGCCAGCGCGGTGAGCAGCATCGTCAGGCCGACCAGGGCGGGCACCAGTTGCTGGCCGAACCGACCGAGCAGCAGGCCGCCCAGGGTCGCGGTGAGGATGAAGGCCAGCGAACCGACCGCGCGTACCCGCCCGTAGTTCTGCAGGGCGGCCTTGTCGCGCTTGAGCAGGTAGGACTCGGTGAGCGGCAGCACGCTGGTCCAGAACGCGCCGTAGAGCACGCTCAGGGCGATGAACAGCGGCAGGCCCTCGGCCAGCTGGAACAGCAGGGCGCAGGCGCCGGCCAGGGCCGCCAGCAGGGTCGCCAGGCGCAACTGGTCGATGCGCCAGTCGGCCACGTAGGTCAGCGCCACCCCGGCGATCACCTGCGGCCAGTAGGCCGCGGCGATCAACAGGCCGATCTGGCTGGCGCCGAAGCCCAGGCTGGCCAGCCAGGTCGGCCAGAAGGGATAGATCAGCCCCTCGGCGGCGAAGTAGCCGGAAAAGATCAGGTACATGCCGGTTCCCGCGTCGCCGTGCCGGTTCGCTGCGGTTTGCGCCTCACTCGAAGCGCGCCCTGGCGAAGGCGTTCTCGCCCTTGCGCCAGACCAGCAGGGACTCGCCCAGCACCACCAGGTCGACCATGCCGTCCTCCAGCGCGCCGAGGGCGTCCTGCGGGGCGCAGACGATCGGTTCCTCGTGGCGGTTGAAGGAGGTGTTGATCAGCGCCGGCTGGCCGCTGCGGGCATGCCAGGCATGCAGCAGGGCGTGCATGAACGGATCGGCCTGCGGCCGGATGATCTGCGGCCGGGCGGTGCCGTCGACATGCACCACCGCCGGGCAGCGCTCGCGGAAATCCGCATGGCAGTCGTAGGTCATGGTCATGTAGTCGGCCGCCACCTGGTCTTCGCGCCAGCCGATGTAGCAGCCCTCGGCGTGCTCGACCGCGGTGACCGGGGCGAATGGCATGAACTCGGTGCGTTCCATGCGCTGATTGAGCCAGTCGTTGGCGCTGGCATCGCCGGGATGGTAGACGATGCTGCGGTTGCACAAGGCGCGCGGACCGAACTCCATGCGGCCCTTGAACATGCCCAGCACCTGGTTTTCCCGCAGCGCTTCGACCAGCGTCTCGATCAGGTTGGCTGGCCGGCTGTAGGCCAGCTGCGGGTACTGGCTGGCGATCAGCTCGGCATTCTGCGCGGCGCTGCGCGCGTCCGGCCCGAGGGCCATGCTCGGCGCCGGGAAGCGCGTACCGTTCTCGCGATAGGCCACCGCCACCGCCGCGGCCAGGGCCAGGCCGCCGTCGCCCATGCAGGGCAGCACGTAGACATCGCGGACCCCGGGGATCTCGCGCAGGCGCTGGTTCAGCTTGACGTTGCCGAACACCCCGCCGGCCAGGCACAGGTTGGCGCAACCGGTGCGCGCCACGTGCTGCCGGGCGATGGCCACCAGCAGGTCTTCGGAGTGCCGTTGCGCGGCGGCGGCGACATCCGCCGGGCGTTCCGCCGCGCAGCGTTGCAGCAGCGGATCGCTGTAGCCGTCGTAGGAGGGCAGGTACAGTTCGCCGCAGCGGGCGCGCAGGCGGCCGTTCTCCAGGCGGATCATGTCGTTCATCAGCGGCAGCAGCTTTTCCGCGTCGCCGAACGCCGCCAGGCCGGTGATCTTGCCTTCGTGGCGGTTCGGCTTGAAGCCGAGCAGGCGGGTGATGCGCCCGTAGAAGTAGCCCAGGCTGTCGACGCTGGTCTCGCGTTGCAGGACCGTCTCGCCGCCGTCGGCGCGGTAGTGGGTGACGGTGAGCGACTGGAAGTCGCCGCGGCCGTCGCAGGTGAGGGTCAGCGCCTCGTCGAACGGCGAGCAGACGAATGCGCCGAGGGCGTGGCATTCGTGATGGTCGATGTACTCGACCTTGCCGCGCAGGCCGTTGGCGCGGACGAAGGCATCGAATTCGCCGCGCTTGGCCTTGTCGTTGGCCATCTCGTCGGCGATCCGCTTGCGCAGGTGCGGCAGGCCCTCGGGACGCTCGCGGGTTTCCTCGAGGACCCGGTCCAGGTAGAGGTCGAGGTGCCGCCCGGCGTCGAACCCGGCGTTCCAGCCGTAGGCGATGCGGTCGATGTCGGCCAGGTCGATGCCGGCCTCGCCGAGCACATAGTCGATGGAGCGGCTCGGCCAGGCCTTGTGGTCCTTCTGGCGGGTGAAGCGCTCCTCGCTGGCGGCGGCGACGATCCCGCCGTCGCGCACCAGGCAGGCGCCGGCCAGGTCGTTGTTGGTGATCCCGAGAATGATCATGCGGTGTCCTCTTGCGCGAACGGGTGGGGGGCGAGAGGCGTAATAGGTTGCATGGCACCGGGAGCCCAACAACCTGCCAGATCTGGTCGCCTGCGAAATCTGGCAGGGCTACCGGATCTGGTAGCTGGACAGCCGTCGACGGGCTTGCCGGCCATACCGGCCGGGCGCCCGCGCCGGCATCAGAAGCTGTAGCTGAGGCGGCCGAACAGGATGCGCCCGTAGGGATCGGTGTAGCGCGGGTCGTAGCCGCTCTGGAAGGTGTAGGTCTGGTTGCTGAACGGCGGTTCGCGGTCGAACAGGTTCTTCACCCCGAGGGTCAGCCCCAGCGCATGGCTGAGGCGGTAGCTGCCGGCCAGGTCCCAGAGGTTCCACGAGCCGACCCTGCCGTGGCTGGCGCGATCGTAGTCGTTGTAGCCGCTGGTGTAGCGGTTGCTCAGGGTGGCCTGCCAGGCGTCGCGGCTCCAGGTGGCGTTGGCGACGTGCTTCCAGCGGGCGATCACGCCGACGCCCTGGAAGTCGCCGACGTTGTCCAGGTACTGGCCGCCGATCTGCTGCTGGAAGTCGTAGCGGGACACGTAGGTGCCTTGCAGGTCGAGCCCGAACTGCCCGTAGCGGCTGGCCGGGAAACGATAATCGAGGCTCAGGTCGACGCCGCTGGTCTTCACTTTGCCGAGGTTGGCCAGTCCGGTGACGACGTGATCGATCGAGCCGTCGGCCTTGCGCACGATGCGTCCGGCGTAGGCCTGCGGGTCGGCGAAGATCGCCGCTTCGGGAAACTCGGCGATCTGGTTGGCGATCCTGATCCACCAGAAGTCCAGGCCGACGGAAAGGTCGCGCAGCGGCTGGTAGACCAGGCCCAGGGTAACGTTGCGCGCGGTTTCCGGTCGCAGGTCGGTGTTGCCGCCGGTGGCGTTGTAGAACTGCTGGGCGCAGTCGCGGTTGGCGATGCCGCCCTGGCTCGGCTGGCCGCCGGCGCACAGGCGTGGGTCGTCGTAGTTGGCGCTGGTATAGGTGGTGAAGGTCGGGTTGTACAGTTCGTACAGCGACGGCGCGCGGAAACCTTCGCTGTAGGCGCCGCGCAGGACCAACTGGCGGAACGGCTGGAAGCGGAACGAATATTTCGGGTTGGTAGTGCTGCCGAAGTCGCTGTACTTGTCGTGGCGGATCGCCGCGCTGAGTTCCAGGCTGTCCAGCACCGGCACGTTGAGTTCGGCGTACTGCGCCTTCAGGTTGCGCTCGCCGCTGACCGTGGCGGCGGGATCGACGCCGAGGCTCTGCACGTTGCCGGCGAAGTCCTGGATGTCCTGGTGGAACGCTTCCTTGCGGAATTCGCCGCCCAGCGCCAGGGCCGCCGGCCCGGCGCCGAACCAGTCGCCGATCTCCCGGCTGGCGCGGGCGTCCAGGCCCTTGACGCGGCCGACCGAGGTACGGAAGTCGCCGCTCAGGGCATGGCTGCCGAGGTAGGCGAGGCCGGCGTCGGTCTGCGGCCCGAACGGGTTCAGCGTCCCGTTGGCGATGCCGAGGGCGGCGGCGCGATCGTCGACGTAGCCGCTGTGGATATGGTCGACCACCTTGTTCTGGTTGTACGAGGCGCCGATATCGTAGTCCCAGCCGGCGAACTGGCCGTCGAAGCCGAGCAGCAGGCGCTGGCCGGTGTTCTGCGAGGATTGCAGGCGTGGCCCGAGCACGCTCTGCCGCCAGTTGACCTCCACCGGCCGGCTCGGGTCGAGGACGAAGCCGCCGGGACCGGGAGTGATGCCGTTGCCGGGATAGAAGGCGGTGCCGGGATCGATCTGCAGGCCGGTGAGGGTCCCTGGGCCGACCTGGGTAGCGTTGTCGTTGCGCGACCAGAAGTACTCCAGGCTGACGTTGTGCTCGTCGGCCAGCTTGCCGGTGGCGCGGCTGAACACCGAGGTCTTCTCGGTTTCCGGCACCAGGTCGAGGTAGCGCCACAGGCTCTGCCGGCAGATGCCGTTGCGCGGGATCAGGTCGGCGCCCTTGCAACCGCCGGCGGCCAGCGGATTGCTGGCGTTGGCGCCCTGGCTCCAGTTGCCGGGGAAGGCGGTGCCGGAGCTGTAGTCGAGGCCGCGTCCCGGCTGGTAGTTGTAGGTGTAGCCGCGGTCCTTGGCGCCGAGGCGTTCCTGCTTGTCGTAGTTGGCCACCGCGAAGACATTGAAGCGATCCTCCTCCAGCTCGCCGAAGCCCCAGCTAGCGCTGACGTTGCGCTGGTTGCCGCCGCCGTCCTGGGTGGGGGAGGCGTAGCCGCTGTCGACGCGGCCTTCGTTCAGGCTCTTGCGGGTGATGAAGTTGATCACCCCGCCGATGGCATCGGTGCCGTACAGTGCGGAGGCGCCGTCGCGCAGCACCTCGACCCGGTCGATGGCGGCGAAGGGAATGGTGTTGAGATCCACGGCGGAGCCGTCGATGGCATTGTTCGCCAGACGCCGGCCGTTGAGCAGCACCAGGGTCTTGTTCGCGCCGATCCCGCGCAGGTCGGCGAACGAGGCGCCGCCGGTGGCGCTGCCGACCGAGCGACTGGAGTTGTATACGCCCTGGTTGCCGGAAAGCCGGCCGATCAGTTCCTCGGTGCTGGTCACGCCCTGTTGGCGCAGCTCCTCGGCGCGCAGGACGCTGATCGGCACCGCGGTTTCCGCATCGACCCGGCGGATCGCGCTACCGGTCACCTCGATTCGTTGCAACTGGACCGTGGGCGGGTCGACAGGCGCCTGTCCCTCCGCCGCGGCGGCGCTGCTGGGAGCGAGCTGCAGGGCCAGCAGCAGGGCGGCGCCCAGCGGCGGGTCGGTGTGGAGCGATCGGTGCATGGTCGGGGCATCCCTTGTTCCGGTGTGTCCAGGGATGTCCGTCGAGCCGGGGGATTTTCCAGGGACGGCTTAGACCTTTGCGCCATGAGTTTATGTCCGCTGGGAACAAGCCCTGCCGTTGCGCCTTTCATCGGCGGGCCGGAGCGGCAGAACCAGTCCCCTCTGCCGAGGTCGAAAAGCAGGCGTCGCGGCGGTGCTGTGGCGTCCTTTCTTCAGCTACATTTTTCTTTCAGCAGTCGTTCCCATCATCCAGGGCAGCACCCAAGGGGCAGATCATGGCTCGCACCACTCCCATCGAGCTTTATCGCAACATCGGCATCGTCGCCCACGTCGACGCCGGCAAGACCACGACGACCGAGCGGATCCTCTTCTACACCGGCGTCAACCACAAGATGGGCGAGGTCCATGACGGCGCGGCGACCATGGACTGGATGGTCCAGGAGCAGGAGCGCGGCATCACCATCACCTCGGCGGCGACCACGGCCTTCTGGCAGGGCTCGACCAAGCAGTTCCCGCACCGCTATCGCTTCAACATCATCGACACCCCCGGCCACGTCGACTTCACCATCGAGGTGGAGCGCTCGCTGCGCGTGCTCGATGGCGCGGTGGTGGTGTTCAGCGGCGCCGACGGGGTCGAGCCGCAGTCCGAGACGGTCTGGCGCCAGGCCAACAAGTACCATGTGCCGCGCCTGGCCTACGTGAACAAGATGGACCGCCAGGGCGCCGATTTCCTCCGCGTGGTCGCGCAGATCAAGCTACGCCTGGGCCATGTCCCGGTGCCGATCCAGCTGGCGATCGGCGCGGAGGAAAACTTCAGCGGGCAGATCGACCTGGTGAAGATGAAGGCCATCTACTGGAACGATGACGACCAGGGCACCAGCTACCGCGAGGAGGAGATCCCGGCGGAGTTGCGGGCGCTGGCCGAGGAGTGGCGGGCGCACATGGTCGAGGCCGCCGCCGAGGCCAACGACGAACTGATGAACAAGTATCTGGAAGGCGAGGAACTGAGCATCGAGGAGATCAAGGCCGGGCTGCGCCAGCGGACCCTGGCCAACCAGATCGTACCGGCGGTGCTCGGCTCCTCGTTCAAGAACAAGGGCGTGCCTCTGGTGCTCGACGCGGTGATCGACTATCTCCCGGCTCCGTCGGAAATCCCGGCGATCAGGGGCACCGACCCGGACGACGAAGAGAAGCACGACGAGCGCCATGCGGACGACGACGAGCCGTTCTCGGCGCTGGCGTTCAAGATCGCCACCGACCCCTTCGTCGGCACCCTGACCTTCGCCCGTGTGTATTCCGGGGTGCTGACTTCCGGCGATGCGGTGCTCAACTCGGTGAAAGGCAAGAAGGAGCGGGTCGGGCGGATGGTGCAGATGCACGCCAACCAGCGCGACGAGATCAAGGAAGTGCGCGCCGGCGACATCGCCGCGCTGATCGGCATGAAGGACGTGACCACCGGCGACACCCTGTGCGCCATCGACAAGCCGATCATCCTCGAACGCATGGACTTCCCCGATCCGGTGATCTCGGTGGCGGTGGAACCGAAGACCAAGGCCGACCAGGAGAAGATGGGCATCGCCCTGAGCAAGCTGGCCCAGGAAGACCCGTCGTTCCGCGTGAAGACCGACGAGGAGACCGCGCAAACCATCATTTCCGGGATGGGCGAGTTGCACCTGGACATCATCGTCGACCGCATGCGCCGCGAGTTCGGCGTCGAAGCCAATATCGGCAAGCCGCAGGTGGCCTATCGCGAGACCATCCGCAACACCTGCGAGATCGAGGGCAAGTTCGTCCGCCAGTCCGGCGGCCGCGGCCAGTTCGGCCATTGCTGGATCCGCTTCGCTCCGGCCGACGAGGGGCAGGAAGGCTTGGAGTTCCACAACGAGGTGGTCGGCGGGGTGATTCCCCGCGAGTTCATCCCGGCGATCCAGAAGGGCATCGAGGACCAGATGCAGAACGGTGTGCTCGCCGGCTACCCGCTGATCGGCCTGAAGGCGACGGTGTACGACGGCTCCTACCATGATGTCGACTCCAGCGAGATGGCGTTCAAGATCGCCGCCTCGATGGCCACCAAGCAACTCTCGCAGAAGGGCGGAGCGGTGCTCCTGGAGCCGGTGATGAAGGTCGAGGTGGTGACCCCGGAGGACTACATGGGCGACGTGATGGGCGACCTCAACCGCCGGCGTGGCCTGATCCAGGGCATGGAGGATACCCCGGCGGGCAAGGTGATCCGTGCCGAGGTCCCGCTGGGCGAAATGTTCGGCTATGCCACCGACGTGCGCTCGATGTCCCAGGGGCGCGCGAGCTACTCGATGGAGTTCGTCCGCTATGCCGAGGTACCGGCCAGCGTGGCCGAGGCGATCGTCGCCAGGCAGGGCCGCTGAGAGCCGCCGCGCGCCGC
>NZ_KV828478.1:42962-77405 GCF_001836405.1 Pseudomonas sp. HMSC057H01
GGGCCGCTGAGAGCCGCCGCGCGCCGCCGAGGCCAGCGGCGGCGCGCGCCTTTCCGGGAGCGGCAGCCGCATCTCCGGCGCCGATGCGCTTGCCAAGCGGGTTTTTTGACGCCCCCTGGATGCTTAACTATAAGACAGTGACCAAGGCCCGCACCTATACGGTCACAAGGATGGCGAATCGATGCTTGCTTCAGCGATTGCCAGCGGTACCGCAGTCTCCCAGGTCTCCAAGCATCTCCTAATGTTCCTGGCCGCCCTTTTCCTCGCCCTCGGTGCATGCGGCTGGGCGATCCTGCACATCGCCAGGCAGCAGGACGACATCGCCATCGAGCAGAGCCATTTCTACGTGGAAAAGGCGCTGCAGAATCGCCGGGAAAATTCCGAGCAGTTCTCCACCACCTATTCGTTCTGGACCGACGCCTACGTCTATCTGGGAAACCGGGTCGACGTGGACTGGGCCTTTACCAAGAACAACCTCGGCTCGGTGCTCTACACCACCAACGGCTACGACGGCGTCTTCGTCATCGACGACCGTGGCACTCGCTACGCCATGCTCGAGGGCGAGCTGTCCGAGCGCTCGCTGGCCGACTCGCTGGGCGCCGATGCCGGAGACATCCTCAGCGCCGCCCGCCGCGCCGCGGTGGACGAGGCGGCGATCAGCCGCTACGTCGACTTCGACGGCGCACCGGCGATCCTGGTCGCCTCGGCGATCAAGCCCACCAGCGATCATGCGCCCATCGACCTGGACAAGGCCTCGGTGATGGTCTTCGTCGACCGGCTGACCCCGGCGAAGCTGGCCAAGCTCGGCGGCGACTACGGCATCGCCAACCTGCACCTGTTGGTCGGCGGCGCGGCGGGCGACAAGGAAAGCCTGGCCCTGGAGGACACTCCCCATCGCCTGGCCTGGGTGTCGTCGCGTCCGGGTAGCGCCATGCTGCGGGAGACCGCGTTGCCGCTGCTGGGGATCTTCGTGCTCGCCGCCGGGCTGCTGTTCTGGCTGAGCCGCAGCGCCGTGCTCAACGCCCGCGCGGTAGATCGCCAGCAGAAGGTCCTGAAACGCAGCAACCAGGCCCTGCTGGCCAGCGAGGAACGTTTCAAGTCGATAGCCGAGGCGGCCTCGGACTGGATCTGGGAAGTCGACGGGCATTTCGTCTTCACCTATCTCTCCGTGCGCTTCCGCGACGTCACCGGCTACCAGCCGGAGGCCTGGATCGGGCGGCGGCTGGACGAGTTGCTGGATAGCGATACGGTGAACATCGTCAAGTGGCTGGAAGGGCTGCCCGACGCCGAGACGCCGTCCAGCCTGGTCTGCGCTTTCCGCGACAGCCAGGGCCAGGCGCGGGTCGGCAAGCTGAGCGCCAGCGCGATCCGCAACGGCGTCGCCAGCGGCTATCGCGGCACGGCGGCCGATATCACCGACGAGGTCGAAGCCCATGCGAAGATCCAGCATCTGTCCCTGCACGATGCCCTGACCGGCCTGCCGAACCGCAACAAGCTGTTCCAGTTCCTCGAACGCCTGCTGGCGGAAAAGGCTGGCAAGTCGCCGGTAGCGGTACTGATGCTCGACCTCGACCGCTTCAAGCCGATCAACGACCAGCACGGCCATCCTGCCGGCGACGCGGTGCTCTACGCCATCGCCGAGCGGCTGCGCGCCTCGACCCGCGACCAGGACATGGTTGCCCGGCTCGGCGGCGACGAGTTCGTGGTGGTCAGTACCCACGTGTCGTCGAAGCTGGAAACCGAGAAGTTCTGTAGCCGGCTGATCGACGTGATCAACCGCGAGATCGCCTACGAAGGGCACAGCTTCCATGTCGGCGCCAGCATCGGCGTGGCCCTGGCGCCGGAGCACGGCGGCGATCCGCGCGGCCTGCTGCGTTGCGCCGACGTGGCGATGTACGAGGCCAAGGCCGCGGGGCGCAATACCTGGCGTTTCTACTTGGAAGCGATGGACTCCCATCTCGCCGAGAAGAAGCTGCGCGAGACCGAGTTGCGCGCCGCCTTGCAGAACGGCGAGTTCGAGTTGTACTACCAGCCGCGCTTCCTGGCGCAGGAACAGACGATCGCCTCGGCGGAGGCGCTGATCCGCTGGAACCATCCGCGCCGCGGGCTGATCGGCCCGGACGAGTTCATCGGCCTGGCGGAAGAAAGCGACCTGATCGTGCAGATCGGCAACTGGGTGCTGCGCGAGGCCTGCGCCACCGCCGCCTCCTGGCCGGGCGAGGTGATGGTCTCGGTGAACGTGTCGCCGGCGCAGTTCATGACCGGCGATATCGTCTGGCAGGTGCGCGAGGCGTTGCGCCTGGCCCACCTGGATGCCCGCCGGCTGGAGCTGGAGGTCACCGAGAACGTCATGCTCAACGATGTCGACGGCGCGCTGCGGACCATGACGGCCCTCAAGGAACTGGGCGTCCGCCTCAACATGGACGACTTCGGTACCGGCTATTCCTCGCTCGGCTACCTGCGCACCTATCCCTTCGACAGCATCAAGATCGACAAGCGCTTCGTCGCCAGCATGGAGAAGACCGGGCGCGACCGTTCGATCGTGCAGGCCATCATCAATCTCGGCAACGCCCTGAACCTGCGGGTCACCGCCGAGGGGGTGGAGACCGAAGGGCAGATGCATATCCTGCGCGACGAGCAATGCCACGAACTGCAAGGATTCCTGCTCAGCCGGCCGCTGGATGCGCAGGGCCTGCGCGACCTGCTGGCGCGCGAGGCGGGGCAGACCCAGGCGCCACAGGTTTCCGCCGAAGGCCATGCTGCGCGCCGGCCTTGAGCGGGCGTCAGAAGGGCGCACGCGGTGCCTCGGCGGCCCTCGGTTCAGCGAACGCCCTGCGTATGGTTCAGAAAATGCTCAACTGATTATTTGACCTGACTGATTCCCTTCCCGTCTTCGCTTGCCGACACTCCGTCCTTCCCATAGCCCTGTGCCAGGGCCAGCGCCGGTGGTCGCCACCCGCTTCGGGCGAATCGCGGTGATGGTCTGCTACGACCTGGAGTTTCCCGAATGGGTGCGCCTGCCGGCGCTGTCCGGCGCACAACTGCTCTGCGCACCGGTGAACTGGCCGGCGGCACCGCGTCCCGAGGGCGAGCGGCCGGGCGCGGCTGGGCGAATGAAAAAGGGCGCGGGCCAGTATCGGAGCCGCGCCCTTTTGCCGGAGGAGAACCTTATTCCAGTTCGGCTGTGCTCTCTTCCTGGCGTTTCAACCCGGTATGACTGATGGCGTGCAGAGCGGTATTGAACTGCACGGTCTCGTTGAAACCCTTGACGATCTGCGCCAGCTTCTCGCGGGCGCTTTCCAGCTTCTTGAAGCGCTCGCCGAGTTCCAGGCTGCGCTGCTGGACGCTGGCTTCGCGCTTTTCCAGTTCGGCCTGGCGCAGGTTCTGCTGGCTGCGCAACTCTTCGAGGCGTTCCTGTTCGATCTGCAGTACTTCGGCTCGCCGCGCGCTGCTGCGCTCGCGGGCTTCGACGCTTTCCGCGAGTTGTTGCAGGGCCGCGCTGCGCTCGGCGAGGAGACGGTTGCTCTGCTCAGTTTCCCGCTCCAGCGCCTGGCGGTCGTCCTGCAGGCGCTTGTGCCACTGGCGGAGCTGCTTTTCCTTTTCCTGCAATTGCCGCTCCTTCTCGTGCAATTGCGTCTGGAGCGACTCCAGCGACTCCTGCTGCTTGAGCGCTTCCTGCTTCTGCTGGCTCAGTTGCTGGGCCATGCCGGCGAGGTCGGCCAGGGTGCCCTGCACGTCCTGTAGCAGATGCTCGGTATCGTTGCCGATATCGAGCGCGGTATCCGTATCCACGTGGGCTTCATCCTCGGGTTGGTGAATGACGGCGGCGGCCTGGGTGGGCGCCTCTCTGACGTCGGCCTCGCCCTCGGCGCCGGCCAGGCGTGCGGGCGGCACCCGGAGGCGCAGCGACAGGCTGGGGACCCTGGCCGATACCGGTTCCGGCGCGGGTGCGGAAGCGGCGAGGGGGGAGGGGCTCGGGGGCATGGAGGATTCCTCGGCGGCGTCTGGAGACGGAAGGTTGGCGCTGCCCGTGGCGTCGGCGGCGTGCAGCGCGGGGTGGAGCAGCTGCGCCAGGTCGGCAAGCTCCTCGCGAAGATGACTGGCGTTGTCGACGAAGGCGCCGATGGCCTCGGCATCCGCTACCTTGGCGGACTGCTCCGCTTTCGTCGCGAACTCGGCTGGCGCCCCACCCTCGGGCGCTGCCGTTTCCGCCTCCGGCCGCGGCTCGGGCTCGACGCAGCCGGCCTCGGTGACGGTTTCGTCTTCCGCCGCCTCGGGCTCGTCGATGGGCTCCGCCGGCCCGTCCGAGGCCTCGTCCGCATCGTCCGCGGCGAAGACATCGGGAGCGGCGTCTTCGAAAAGGGCCTCATGGACGAGCGGCGGGACGTCCGCGCAGGGTTCCTCGCCATCCAGGGCGGGGCCGTAGCCATGGGGGGACTCGAAGGTGACGAGCTTCATCACCCACTCGCGTTCGAGCACCAGGGAGCGGTGTTCTTCCCGGCGCGAGGGGGCGATGGCCGCGTCCTGCAGGTCGATGAGGTGGTAGGCCAGGTCGCTGGTCCGGCGGTTGCCGGTGGTGGCTTCGCGGACCAGCTGGCGGAACACCTGGATGGCCGCCTCGCAGGCCTCGTCGGTGTCGAGGCGGCCCAGGCGGAAGCCGTCGTCGGTCTTGAACAGGGAGGCGATGTAGACGCGCGAGTCGTTTTCGTCGACCTGTTCGTTGAGGCTGTAGGCGATGAAGTTGCGGTCGCTGGCGGGAATGGCGAAACCACACAACAAGGCCGCATTCAGTTCCGTCTGCTCGGCAGTTTCCACACTGATGGTTCGAAGAAGCATAAGCCCTGGAGATCCCGTTGGTGCTTGGAAGGTGTAACGGGCGAGGGTACCGGGAGCTATGGGCGAGGTAACTTGGACGAGTCCTATTGCCTTGTAAGAAAAATCTTGAAGATTTTACTGCGCACCGTGCCCAGCGCACCGCGCAGGCTCGTCCGCTCGTACGGGGCCGGCGCGCTTCAGCGATCCGCCATCAGGACGACGATGGCCTCGGCGACGAAGTCGGCGTTGCGCTCCAGGGTCTGCAGGTGGTTCATGACGACATCGTAGGTTTCGCCGCCTTCATGGCGCTTCGCCCAAATCGCCAGCTCCTCCAGGGCCATGCCGAGGGCACTCTGGTTCTGGTTGAGACGGCATAGCAGGGCGACAGTCAGGTCGTGATCCAGCATGGCGGTACTCCTGATCCTGAAAAACTCAGCGTAGACCCCCTGGCGCTCCGCCGACACGGAAGCGGTTCACGAAAAGACGAAGCGGTTCAGCCGCTGCCGACGAGGTGGCCTGAGTTCGTGGCCGGTGCCCACGGCGCAGCGCTTGCGACGGTCCCTGGCAGCTTCGGACCGACCTGGCAAGGGGACCTATCCGAACGGCGAGGGTGGCCCGCGGCCGTGCCGTGCCGCATGGCCAGTTCCCCATGCCGCCTGGCTATACTGGCGGCGCGGGAACAAGACGCCGCCCATGAAGAGCGTCCCGGTCCCGAACGTCGCGCTTCCTGTCATCTCCGCTACCTATCTTTCGTTCTTCTGCCGCGAAACGGCTTTCGGAAGCAGGCTGCCGGCGGTCGTTCGTCGCGCCGTCCCGGGGTTTCCCTGCCCGTGCCGATCCGACCCGTGTTGCCAGCGAGGGGTATGTACGCAATGTCCGTGACCGATGCCAGTTTCCCGATCATCAACTGGTCGAAGGCGATGCCTTCGCTGCGCCAGCTGATGTATTTCGCCTGTGTCGCCGAGTACGGCAGCATCGGCCAGGCCGCCGAGGTGCTGCACGTTTCGCAGCCGTCGCTGTCGCGGCAGATCCAGGCGCTCGAAGTGCACATCGGCGAGGCGCTGTTCGTCCGCGGTCCGGCCGGGGTGAGCCTGACCGAGGTGGGCAGGGTGGTGCATTGCCGCGCGGTGAAGATCATCGCCGAGGCCAAGGCGCTGACCCGCGACATCGGCGACGGCGACGACCGCCAGTTGCACATCGGTTTCAGCCGCTACCTCGATCCCGGCTGGTCCGGCGAGCTGGCCCGGCAGTTGAAGGAAGCGCGGGTGTGCAGCGCCGTTTCGCCATCCTGGGCGCCATCGCTGGACCTGCTCAGCCTGGTCCGCGAGTCGTCCCTGGACGCGGCGATCATCGGCGCGCCGCCGAAGGTGGTGCGCGAATACGAGCTGATGGAGATCGGCAGCTACGAGCACGTCATCGCCCTGTCGGAAACCCTGCACCGGCGACTGGCGCCCGACTGGTCGCTGAACGACCTGATTGGCGAGCCGCTGCTGGTACCGAAGGACTCGCTGTTTCCCGCCTACAGCCAGTTCATGAACGATGCGATGGATGCCGCTGCCTTCGCGCCCCGGCGCAGCGTGCGGCCGAACGACCTGAGCATTCTCCTGGCCCAGGTCGCCAGCGGCGACGGCTTCGCCTTCCTGCCGTTGTCGCTGACCAAGTTCGCCTATCCGGGGGTGGCCTTCACCGCTCTGCCGGCGGCGGTCAACGAAGGCTTCCGCCTGCCGGTGGGGCTGGCGGTGTCGCCGACTTCGCGGCTTCGTGCCAGCGACACCCAGTTCGAATGCTTCGTCGAGACCGCGCGGCGGGTCGCCGCCGGTTGAGGGAGGCGGCCGGGAGCGCCGGCCGCGCGAGGGGCTTCAGAGGGTCTTCATGTACTCGACCAGGGCGCGGCGCTGCTGCTCGTTGAACTGCGCGTTGCCGTAGTCGTGGCCGCCATTGGCGTTGCCCGGCTTGCCGCTGTCGAAGAGGAAGCGGTTGGCGCCTCCGGCATCGGTGATGTAGCCGACGTTGACCGGGTCGAACTCGACGCTGCCGGTATAGAAGGTGCGCGGCCGCAGGTCCGGCGGCAGCAGCAGGTCGTAGAGGGTCGCCACCGAGCCGTTGTGCAGGTAGGGCGGGCTGGCCCAGATACCGTTCAGTGGGCGCGCCTTGTAGGCCATCAGGTCGCTGGTCATCGCCAGGCACTGCTCCAGGCGCCGGGCCTTGTCGCTGTCGGCCGCGACGTTTTCGGCCAGGAGCAGGGCGCCTGGCGCGTCCGCGGCGGTCGCTTCGACGCTGTCGGCGTCGGGGCTGTCCGGCACCGGACTGATCAGCGGCGGCAACTGCCCGTCGAAGATGCCCAGGGCGGCGGTCTGGAAGGCACCCAGGGCGACGCTCAGGCCGCGCGCGGCCAGGGCCTGGACCACCACTTCCTGGAGCACGTCCACCGCATAGGCCTGCTTGCCGTAGAAACCGCGCTGGCCAGTGCCGACGAAGGACAGGTAGGGCTTGCCGCGCACGTAGCCGGTCTTCAGCTGGGCGATGCTGTTGCAGGCGGTCCACGGGTCGGTACCGATCGGCGCGACCTCGCCGCGCGCCTGCAGGTGGGTGAGCACGGTCTTCACCGGGGTCCGCAGGTCGTTGCGGTCCAGCGGCGTGTGGCAGCTGGAGCAATGTTGCCGGTACAGCTCGCGGCCCTCGGCGACCCTGGTCGGCTCCGGGGCGCCGAACAGCTGGTTCGGCCAGGCCGGCGGCTTCAGTTGGCCGAGCTGGTCTTCGATGCGGATCAGGTTGTCGACGTTGATGCTCGACGGGTAGCCGATGTGCAGCGCCGACTGGATCGGGCTGAGCACCTTGACGTCGGCGAATACCCCGACCGCCTCGCCGGCGTTGCGCGCCAGGGCGCCGACGTCGAACTTGCGGTTGTCGATGTCGACCACGTTGATGTGGTTCGGGTTGAAGCCGGTCCACTGCACGCGGTCCAGCTGCGGTACGTTCCACAGGAACGGATAGCTCACGGGGGCGTCCTCGGCGCCGTAGATCTGCTCGTCGGCGTGCAGTTCGTAGCCCACCGAGTTGAAGATCGAACCGATGGCGTCCAGGCGGCCCGGGCCGAACTCGGGATCGTGCGGCAGGTTGAAGTGCGAGCCGTCGCGCAGGCGCACGATGGTGGCGTCCAGGGCTGCCTGCAGGCGTGCCTTGTTGGCGTCGTTGTAGCCGCTGACCAGGCCATCGGCGCCGAGCACCTTGCGGGCGAAGCGCTCGAACTTGGCGGTGTCGGCGCGGGTGCTCTGCAGGGCGCCGAGGATCTCCAGCTGGAAGCCGGCGAGGTCGCCCATGGTCTGCCCGCCGTAGACGGTCAACTGGGTGCCCTGGTAGCTGATGTGCGAGGTGTGGCACATGCTGCAGGTCGGTCCGACCCAGGGTTCCTTGGAGCCCTGCAGGGCTTTCCAGCGCAGCTTGGTGAAGGTCAGGTCGCTGTCGTCGCTGCGGTCGACCGCGTAGCCCTGCACCACCTTCACGCTGGAACCGCCGAGGGTGTGCGGGACATAGCCGTACTGGCGGATCAGCGCATCGGACATCAGCGGTTCTTCGCTGGCGCGCTGCTCCAGCGCCACCAGCCAGGCCAGCGGCAGCATCCGCGAGCCCTGGCCGGCTTCCAGCCAGGCGGTCTTCTGGGTCTGGTTCCAGCCCTGGTCGAGGTCGACGCCGCTGTCGTCGGCGAATGCCGGGGCACCGGCGAGAACGGAAAGGATGGCAAGGCTGAGTCGCGATAGGGTCATCGGGCGGTTCTCTCTATTGGGCATGTGGGCGGGGCCGGCTCACAGGGTCTTGAGGTATTCGAGCAGCGCCAGGCGCTGGCTTTCGTCGTACTCGCGGGCGAAGTCGTGGCCGGCGTTGGAGTTGCCTTCCAGGTGGGTGTCGAAGAGGAAGGCGTTGTCCGGGCCGGGCGCGGTGAGGTAGCCGACCCGGCTCGGATCGAACTCGTGGCTGCCGGTGTAGAAGGTGGTCGGCCGTTGCTCCTGGGGCAGCAGCAGGTCGTACAGCGACGGCACCGAACCGTTGTGCAGGTAGGGCGCGGTGGCCCAGATGCCGTTCAGCGGGCGAGCGATGTAGCCGAGGAACGGATGCTCGGTGTTCAGGCAGTAGTCCTTGCGCGCACTCTTGTCGGCGGGGACTTCGCCGGCGGCGAGGCTCGGCGCCTGGCTGCCGGCAGGGCCGCCGCCGGCCAGCAGCAGTTGCCCGGCGGGAAGCGCTTGCAGGCTGTCGGAGCCGGGCAGGGTCTGCTGCCCGGTGACGATGGCGTGGATGATCTCGGCGATGCCGTCGGCCAGCTGGCCTTTCTTGCCGAGCATGATCTGGAACACCTCGGGGACCTGCATGTCGGCGATCTTCGAGGTTCGCCCGACGATGCCGACGCCGCTGGGGGTGCCGAGGGACGGCCGGAACAAGCCGAAGTAGTTGCCGCTGGGGCTGCTGAAGGTGAAGGTGTTGCAGGCCATCCACGGATCGGTGCCGATCGGCGCGTCGTCGCCATGGGCCCTCAGGCGCACCTGGCGGACCTTGATCGGGGTTTGCAGGTCGTCGCGGCCGATGCTCGCATGGCAGGCCGCGCAGTTCTCCTCGTAGAGGCGCTTGCCCTGGGCCAGCCTGGCGCTGTCCGGGGCGCCGAACAGCTGGCTCGGCCAGGCCGGCGCCTTGAGCTTGTGGATCAGGCCCTCGACACGGGTCAGGTTGTCCACGCGGATGCTCGAGATGTAGCCCTCCAGGCCGGACAGCGGATGGCTGACCACGTCGCCGTAGTCGCCCTGGACCACGCCGATGTCGCCGGCCAGGTAGCCGAGGTCGAAGACCTGGCCGTTGAGGTCGAGGACCTTGACGTTGGGCACGAATCCGCTGGATTGCAGCTTGTCCATCTGCAACGTGTGCCACAGTGCCGGGAAGCTGGTCGGCGCGTCGGTCGGGTTCGCTTGCAGGTGACGGGCGCCAGAGTTGATCGCCGCGCGGTTGAGTGACTGGCCAGTGGCGTCGAGGCGCCCCGGGCCGGGTTGCAGGTCGGTGGCGGACATGCTCAGCAGGGTGTCGATCAGCGCCGCGCGTTTGACCAGGGCGGCCTTCAGCAGCTCGCGGTTGGCCGGGCTGTCCTCGCTGCCGAGGACGTTGCCGGCGAAGCGCGCGAACTTGTCGCCGTCGTCGCTGGTGCGGCGCAGCGCGGCGAGCACTTCGTCGAAGATCGCCTGGACGTTGGCCAGGGTGGCGCCGGCGTCGACGGTCAGTTCGCTGCCGCGGTAACTGATGTCGGTGGAGTGGCAGCCGGCGCAATTCAGCCCGACCCAGGGTTCGCTGGACGACTGGCGGGCTTTCCAGCGCAGGCGGGTGTCGGAGAACTGGCTGTCGTCCTGCTGGTCGAGGGCGAAGCCGCGCGGCAGGCGCAGTTCGCCGCCTTGCCAGTTGCGCAGGGGAAAGCCGAGGCGCCGGGCGTTGTCTTCGGAGAACAGGCGTTCCTCGCTGTCCGGACGTTCCAGCGCCTGGGCCCAGGCCAGCGGCAGCAGCCGCGAACCGAGCGAGGCGTCGTACCAGGAGGCGCGTTGCTCGGCGTTCCAGCCTTGCTCGAGCTGGATTTCGGTGGCGACGGCAGGGCTGCCGGCGCTGGCCAGCGCGGCGGCCAGCAGGACCCGCGAAAAGGTCGGATGCATCGTGTTCCCCTCATGGCTGACGACGTCTGCGTCCCCACAGGGCAGAGCGATGCAGTGCGCTCGATGGCTGGGCGTGCCGCCACTTCGTCCCTGACGGGAGCGCGCCGGCCGCGGCGCGCCGCGGGCCGGAACGTCCGGTTGGGCACTACGCTACGGAGTCGCGGCGGCCGGCGGGTAATGCTTTTTGTGCGACGGAAAAGGTATGGGGAACGGAACCGCCCGGTCCGGAAAGGGCGCGCCGGTCGTGCTTCGCCCTGCGCGCCAGGTTCGCAGGGCGGAGAGCGCCTAGGGCGTTGCCCGTTCTATCGGACAATCCCTGCCGGGCTTGCGGACGAAGACCAGGTAGAGTGCGCTGAGCAGCGCGAGGAACGGCACGCCGAAGACCAGGGTCATGCGGAACGCCTCGGTGAAGAAGGTGGTGACCAGGATCGCCGCCATCAGCGCCAGGCCGAGCAATGTCGACCAGGGCGCCAGGCGCATGCGGAAGGCCAGCGGCGCGCCGCCGTGGCGGGCGCGGTGGCGGCGGAAGCAGAGGTGGGTGAAGAAGATCATCAGCCAGGTGAAGAGGGCGCCGAACATCGACACCGCCATCATCAGGGTGAAGGACTGCTCGGGGTAGACCAGGTTGAGCAGGGTCGCCAGGGCGATACCGACGCTCGACAGCAGCAGCGCGTTCAGCGGCACGCCCTGGCGGCTCAGTTCGCCGAGGCCCTTCGGCGCGTGCCCCGCGCGCGACAGGCTGAACATCATCCGGGTGGTGATGTAGAGCTGGCTGTTCATCGCCGACAGCGCGGCCACCAGGACCACGAAGTTCATCACGCCGGTCGCGCCGGGCAGGCCGATCGCCTGCATCACCGTGACGAACGGGCTCTGGCTCTGCCCGGCCTGGTCCCAGGGGACGATGGCGAGCATCAGCGCCAGGGTCAGCAGGTAGAACACCACCAGGCGCACGATGGTCGAGCGGAACGCCGACTTCACCGCCTGTTCCGGATGCTCGGCCTCGGCGGCGGCGACCGCGATCATCTCCACGCTGAGATAGCTGAAGATCGACACCACCACGGCGATCCACATGCCTTTCAGGCCGTGCGGGAAGAAGCCGCCGTGGGCGCTGTAGTTGTGCACGCCGTAGGCCGGGTTGGCGGAGCCGAACACCAGGTAGGCGCCGAGCAGGATGAAGGCGACGATGGCGGCGATCTTCAGTGTCGAGAAGCAGTATTCGAAGTTGCCGAAGGCTTTCACGCTGCTGGCGTTCAGGCCGATCAGCAGGGTCGAGAAGGAGATGATCCAGACCCATTCCGGGATACCGGCGAACCAGTACTTCATGTACATGGCCACCGCCGTGACCTCGGTGCCCACCGCCAGGACGATGGCCGCCCAATAGGCGTAGCGCACCAGGAACCCGGCCAGCGGGCCGACGTAGTGCTCGGCGAAGGCGCCGAACGAGCCGGGGGTGGCGTGGGCCACGGTCATTTCCGCCAGGCAGCCCATCAGCAGCAGGGTGATCAGCGCGCCGATGGCATAGCTGAGCAGGACGCTGGGGCCGGCGAAACCGATGGCGAAGGCGCTGCCCATGAACAGGCCGGTGCCGATGGCGCCGCCGATGGCGATCATGCTCATCTGCGCGGCCGAGAGCCGCCGTTGCAGGCCCTGTTCGCGGCGCGAGATGGCCTCGAAGCCCTGGGGGTCGTTCATCTGGATGTCCTCTGGAATCTTATTGGGGTTCTTATGAATTGCCGAGGGAACGTCGGTGGCGATGTGCGGGTGCCGGTCGCGGGCTCCTGTGCGCGAGAGCGGTGGGTGTTCGCGGGCCGCCCCGGGAATACCGGCGCGGCCCGCGCGAGCGGGGCTCAGGTCACCTTGTGCCGGACCTGGTAGCGCGGCTCTTTCCAGGCTTCGCTCTGGAGGATTTCCAGCAACGCCTGCACCGCATCCCAGACCTCGACGAAGCGGGTGTACAGCGGGGTGAAGCCGAAGCGCAGGATGCCCGGCTCGCGGTAGTCGCCGATTACCCCGCGGTCGATCAGGGCCTGGACGATGGCGTAGCCCTGGGCATGCTCGAAGCTGACATGGCTGCCGCGCCGGGCATGCTCGCGCGGGGTCACCAGGGTCAGGCCGAAGCGTTCGCAACGGCTTTCCACCAATTCGATGAACAGGTCGGCGAGGGCCAGCGACTTGTCGCGCAGGCGCTGCATGTCGGTCCGGGCGAAGATATCCAGGCCGCATTCGACCAGGGCCAGCGAGGTGATCGGCTGGGTGCCGCAGAGGAACCGGGTGATGCCTTCGCCGGGCTGGTAGCGCGGCTCCATGGCGAACTGGCGGGAATGACCGAACCAGCCGGACAGCGGTTGCCAGACACGCTCGCGCAGGCGTGGCGCGACCCACACGTAGGCCGGCGAGCCGGGGCCGCCGTTGAGGTACTTGTAGGTGCAGCCGATGGCGTAGTCGGCCTCGGCCGCGTGCAGGTCCAGCGGCAGCGCGCCGGCCGAGTGGGCCAGGTCCCAGATCGCCAGGGCGCCGTTTTCGTGGACCAGGCGGGTGACCTCGCGCATGTCGTGCAGGTAGCCGGTCTTGTAGTTGACATGGCTGAGCATCACCACCGCGGTATCCGCGTCGATCGCCGCCGGCAGTTGCTCCGGGCCATCCACCAGGCGCAGCCGGTAGCCGCGCTGGAGCATGTCGGTAAGGCCCTCGGCGATGTACAGATCAGTGGGGAAGTTGCTCGATTCGGAAACGATCACCTTGCGCCCTGGCGCTTCTTCCTCCTGGATCCGCAGGGCGGCGCTGAGCACCTTGAACAGGTTGATCGAGGTGGTGTCGGTGATCACCACTTCGCCGGCGCGCGCGCCGATCAGGGGCGCCAGCTTGTCGCCGAGGCGCTCCGGCAGGCCGCGCCAGTCGGCGCTGTTCCAGCTGCGGATGAGGCCCTCGCCCCATTCCGCGGCGACCACTTCGGCGGCGCGCTCCACGGCGGCCCGGGGGCGGGCGCCGAGGGAGTTGCCGTCGAGGTAGATCACGCCGTCGGGCAGGGCGAACAGTTGGCGCAGGTCGGCCAGGGGATCGCCGGCGTCGAGCGCCAGGCAGTCGTCACGAGTGGTCATCGGTTACTCCGCGGTAGGCAGGGCGCGCAGCACGGCACGCACTGGGCTGGCATCGAGGTGGGTGAATTTCAGCGGCAGGGCGAGTAGTTCGTAGTCGCCGGCGGGCACGTCGTCGAGGACCACGCCTTCGAGGATCGCCATGCCGTGGCGGCCCACCGCGTGGTGGGCGTCGAGGGTCTTGGAGTGCTGGGGGTCGAGCGACGGGGTGTCGATGCCGACCAGCCTGACGCCGCGCTCGGCGAGGCACTCGATGGTGGCCGGAGCGATAGCGCAGAAGCCTTCCGGCCAGTTCGCCGGGACCCGTTCGAAGGTCCGTAGCAGCACCCGCGAGGGCAGGTCGTCGAGCTGGCCGGCGAGGTGTTCGGGGGTCACCAGCGGGTTAGCGCCGATACAGTGGATCACCCGGCACGGTCCCATGTAGATGTCCAGCGGCACCTGGCCGATGGGCAGGCCGTCGGCGCGGTAGTGCAGGGGACCGTCGACGTGGGCGCCGGTATGCGGCGAAAGGGTGATCCGGCCGACGTTGACCGGGCACTGCTCGTCCAGCCGCGCCGCCCATTCCTGCTGGAACGGCGTGTCGCCGGGCCAGGTCGGCGTGCTCGGGTCGAGGGCGGGACTGATGTCCCAGTAGCGGAGCGAAGTCATTGTTTTTCTCCGGAAATCCAGCGAATGATAATGGACGAGATTTCGGAGAATTTTCGTGCGAAATGCAAGGCTGCATGGCAATCTGTTCGCACAAAATTCGAAGATAGCTATTCATTCTGATAGGAATTGCACATGCCCCTGGACGCCATCGATCTGCGCATTCTCCGTCACCTGCAGCAGGACGGGCGGATGAGCAACCAGGACCTGGCGGAGAGGGTTTCCCTCTCGCCATCCGCCTGCCTGCGCCGGCTGCGCCTGCTGGAAAGCGAGGGGATCATCCGCGGCTACTCGGTGGAGCTGGATGCCGAGCGTCTGGGCGTGGAGCTGGAAGCCATCGTCCATGTGTCGCTGCGCCAGGACGTCGAGGGTTGGCACGAGGCGTTCATCGCCAGGGTCCGGGACTGGCCGGAGGTGGTCACCGCCTATGTGGTGACCGGCGCCACCAACTATGTGCTACGGGTCCGGGCGCGCAACCTCAAGCACTATTCGGACTTCATCGTGAACAAACTGAACCGCGCCGCCGGCGTCACCGATATCCGCTCGGAAATCGTCCTGCAGGAGATCAAGGCCGGTGCCGACCTGCTCGACCTGGTGAACCTGAAGAGTTGAACGGGGCGACCCCTCATAAAAGCATGAGTGCAATGAGAGGGACGAATTTTCAGTCGTCGAGGGAAATAATTATTTTGTCTTTTTTCATGGGGTTACGAGTTATTAGCTAATGAATAAATAGTCTGCCGGAATTGATTTTCCCCGTGCTAGGTTTCCTCCGTCCCCGTTGCCGGGTTGTCAACGTTACACGGAGGTTAGGCGGTGAGTGAATATATCGAGACCGACGACGCAAGTTACTTCCGGGTCAGGCGCCAGGCCTATGTTTCCGCGGAACTGCACCGGCGCGAACTGCACGAGATATTCGACGACAGCTGGCTGTATGCCGCCCACCTCAGCGAGCTGCGCGAGCCCGGCGACTTCATCACCCGCGACGTCGGCGGGCGCAACCTGATCATCCAGCGTCGCGCCGATGGCGAGCCGGCGGTCTACCTGAACGCCTGCGCGCACCGTGGGGCCAAGGTCTGCGCCGAGCGCCAGGGCAACAGCCAGCGTTTCACCTGTCCCTACCATGGCTGGACCTACGACAGCCACGGCAGCCTGATCGGCCTGCCGGACAAGGCCGCCTACCAGCACGCCGGGCAATGCCATCCGGAGCTGTCCCTGACACGGGTGAAACACGCGGTCTACCGCAACTTCCTGTTCATCCACTACGGCGCCCGGCAAGCGTCCCTGGAAACCTACCTGGGCCAGGCGAAGGACTACATCGACCTGATCTGCGACCAGTCCGAGGCGGAACTGGAGATCATTCCCGGCGGCTTCGAGCATTCGATCAAGGCCAACTGGAAGCTGCTCGCGGAAAACGGCGTGGACGCCTACCACCTGCCGTTCGCCCACAAGCGCTACCTGGAATACCTGAATAGCCTCGGCACCGATCCGGAGTCGCACAAGCGCCATGGCCGCGGCGAAGCGCTGGGCAACGGCCACGCACTGATCATCAGCGGCCCGCCGTCCACCGGACGGCCGATCGCCTACTGGAGCCCGCTGTTCCCGGAAGCGCTCAAGCCGTCCATCGCCGCCAAGTTCGAACGCCTGGTGGAACGCTTCGGGCAGGCGCGGGCGGAGGACATCGCCCACACCAACAAAAGCCTGTTCATCTTTCCCAACCTGGTGATCAACGACATCCTCGGCCTGAACATCCGCTCGTTCTTCCCGACCGCCGCCGATGAGGTCAGCGTCACCGTATGGGGCGCCGGCTTCGCCGATGAGACCCGCGAGGAGCGGGCGGCGCGGATCAATGGGTTGATCTCGTTCATCGGCCCGGGCGGTTTCGGCACCCCCGACGACGTCGAGATCCTCGAATCCTGTCAGCGCGCCTACGCCCACGCCGCCCTCGGCTACAGCGATTTTTCCCGCGGCATGGGGCCGGCAACCCGCCGCCACGTCGACGAGGAACAGAACCGCGGCTTCTGGCGCGAGTGGAGCCGCCGGCTCGGGCAGCAGCCCGCCGCCCTGCGGCGTCTCGCCGTGGCCGTCTGAGCCGTCTTCAACCATCTCTCCCTGCAGATCCCTGCGCGCCGCCCTGGCTACGCGGGGAATAAAGGGTCACTGCAAGGAACGTCATCCATGTGTGGAATCACCGGCTGGACCGACTGGAGCCGCGACCTCGGCGAGCAGCGCAGCATCCTCGAACGCATGACCCGTACCCTGGCCCCGCGCGGGCCGGACGCCGAAGGCCTGTGGCTGTCGCGGCACGCGCTGCTCGGCCATCGGCGCCTGGCGATCATCGACCTGGAGAACGGCGCCCAACCGATGCTTGCCGAGGCGGGCGGGCGGGTGGCGCTGACCTACAGCGGCGAGGTCTACAACTTCCGCGAGCTGCGCGCCGAGCTGGAGACGCTGGGCCAGGTCTTCCGTACCCGCTCGGACACCGAGGTGGTGCTGCGCGCCTATCTGCAATGGGGCGAGGCTTCCTTCGCCCGGCTCCGCGGCATCTACGGCTTCGCCCTGTGGGACGAGCGCGAGCAGAGCCTGTGGCTGGTGCGCGATCGCTTCGGGGTCAAGCCGCTGTACTACTACCCGACCGCCGGAGGCGTGCTGTTCGCCTCGGAACCCAAGGCGATCTTCGCCAACCCCGAGGCCAACCCGGTGCTCGACGCCAGCGGCATCGCCGAGCTGTTCGCCCTGACCACCGCGCCGACTCCCGGCCACGGCCTGTACAAGGGCCTGCGCCAGGTCCGGCCGGGCCAGGCGCTGCGCTTCGACCGCAATGGTGTGCGCGAGCTGGTCTACTGGGCGCTGCGCGCGGAACGTCACGAAGAGGGCGCCGAGGACAGCGCCGAACGCGCCGGCCAGTTGCTCCGCGAGGCAGTGGCCGAGCAGCTGGTGGCCGACGTCCCGCTGGGCAGCCTGCTTTCCGGCGGGCTCGACTCCAGCGCCATCAGCGCCTTCGCGGTGGCCGCGCTGGATGGCGACGCGCGGCGCCTGCCGACCTTCTCCGTGGACTTCCCCGGCGAAGGCCGCGGCTTCGTCCCGACGCCCTGGCAAAGCAGCTGGGACGAACCCTATGCGCAGCTGGCGGCGAACTTCCTCGGTACGCCGCACCGTACCGTGCTGGTCGCCCCGGAAGAGGTGCTGGAACAGGACGAGGCGGTGCTCCAGGCCCGCGACCTGCCCGGCTGGGGCGAGCTGGACGCCTCGCTCTACCTGCTGTTCCGCCAGGTCCGCGAGCACACCACGGTGGCGCTGTCGGGCGAGTCGGCCGACGAGGTGTTCGGCGGCTACCCGTTCTTCCACGACCCGAGCGCCCTCGCACACGACGGCTTCCCCTGGCTGGCCGGCAAGAGCGGGCCCTGGCAACTGCTGCGGCGGGAGGTCGCCGAACGGGTGGCGGCGCCGGAATACATCCGGGCGCGCTACCGCGAGGCCCTCGCCGAAGTGCCGCGACTGGATGGCGAGGATGCCGCCCAGCGGCGCCAGCGCGAGGTCGCCTACCTGGCGCTGAGCCGCTGGTTGCCGGCGATGCTCGAACGCAAGGACCGGATGAGCATGGCGGTCGGCCTGGAAGTGCGCGTGCCGTTCTGCGACCACCGCCTGGTGGAGTACGTATGGAACCTGCCCTGGGCGCTGAAGAGCGTCGCCGGGGAAAGCAAGAGCCTGCTGCGCCGGGCCCTGCGCGGGCACCTGCCGCAGGCGATCCTGGAGCGGCGCAAGAGCGGTTTCCCGGCCAACCCCGACCCACGTTACCTGGCGCTGCTGCGCGAGCGGGTCGGCCGCCTGCTCGCCGACGGCCGCTCGCCGCTGTTCGAACTGGTGGACGCCGGGCGGGTCCGCCAGGCTCTCGAACAGGGCACGCCGCTGCCCAGCCCGCGTGCCTCGGCGAGCCCGACCGCCGGCCTGGCCTACCTGCTGAACCTGGACCGCTGGCTGACCCGCCATGGGGTCGACATCAGCCTCTGAGCGGCACTTTCTTCCCGGAGGATACTCATGAGCCTTGCCTTGTCCCGTCCCGACAGCGACCTGCTGGCGCGGGTCAGCGATTTCCTCGTCGCCGAAGCCGAGCTGCTCGACGACCGCCTGCTGGATACCTGGTTCGCCCTGTTCGAGCGCGCTGCACGCTACCGGGTGCTGCCGTTGCAGGAGCAACTGGCCGGCCAGGCGCCGGAGGACAGCCTGTACATCATCGACGACGATCACGTGCGTCTGCGCGAGCGGGTCGACAGCATCCTCGGCGGGCATACCTGGATGGAGCAGCCGCGCTCGCGCACCCGCCGCCTGGTGGGCAACGTGCGGCTGAAGCGGGTCGAGGGCGAACTGGTCAGCAGCCGCAGCAACTTCGTCGTCCATCAGTTCCGCAACCGCGAGGCCTGGAACTTCGTCGGCGAAGCCAGCCATGTCCTGCGCGACGGTCCCGAGGGCTTGCGCATCGTCTCGCGGGAGATCCGCCTGGACCACGAGACCATCAGCGCCCAGCGGCGCATCAGCATCATCCTGTGAGGCGCCGCCCATGAGCACCGATCCGTTGCTGTCCGGCTTCGACTACCTGACCCTGCACACCTCCGCCGCGCGCCTCCGCGTCGCCGTGAAGGGCAGCGGCCCGCCGCTGCTGCTGTTGCATGGCTATCCGCAGACCCACCTGGCCTGGCACCGCATCGCTCCGCGCCTGGCCGAGGACTACAGCGTGGTCCTCGCCGACCTGCGCGGCTACGGCGAATCGCGGGCGCTGGACGAGGAGGGCGCCGACTATTCCAAGGCCGCGCTGGCCCGCGACCAACTGGAAACGATGGGCCAGCTCGGCTTCGAACGCTTCACGGTGATCGGCCACGATCGCGGCGCGCGGGTCGGCTATCGCCTGGCGCTGGACCATCCGCAGGCGGTCGCGGCCTTCGTCTCGCTGACCGTGGTGCCGATCCTCGACAACTGGGCCGCGGTGAACAAGGCCTTCGCCCTCAACGCCTACCACTGGTTCCTCCTCGCCCAGCCGTACGACCTGCCGGAGCGCCTGATCGGCGCCGATCCGGAGCACTTCCTCGACTACACCCTGCGACGCATGGCCCAGGGCCGCGACATCTACCACCCGCAGGCGCTGGCAAGCTACCGCCGGGCGTTCCGCGACCCCGCCGTGCGCCATGCGATGTGCGAGGACTACCGGGCCGCGGTGGGCGTCGATGCCGACGCCGACCAGGCCGATCGCGACGCCGGCCGGCGCCTGCAATGCCCGGTCCAGGTGCTCTGGCAGGAACGCCCCTACGCCGCCGGGCAGCATCCGCTGGAAATCTGGAAGACCTGGGCCGGGCAGGTCGAGGGCGCCGCCATCGGCGCCAGCCACATGCTCCCCGAAGACGCGCCGGACGCGGTGCTGGAGCACCTGCTGGGGTTTCTCGCCAGCCACCGGGAGGCGCTCCGATGAGCGCCGTCGAACGCGATCCGGCGGTGCAGGCGACGCTCTGGCGACAGCGGGTGTTCGAGGTGCACGCGGCGATGTCCGCCTACGTCGCCGAGCGCCATCGGCGCGAAGACCTGGGGGACTGGGTGGCGACCAGCGCGCGGATATTCGCCGATCTGCCGGCGACCGACGACCTGCGCGCCGAAGCCTGGCAGGCGGTGTTCTTCCGCGCCCAGGCGCTGATCGAACAGTTCATCGTCGCGCGCCCGGCGGATTACCGGCTCGACGACTGGGCGCGCGCCACCGCGCGGATCTATCGCGCGCTGGAACCGGCGGGACGGGGCGATCCGGCCAGCGCCGCCGACCGCCTGGCACGCCAGGCCGCGCTCTACGGTTCGCGTTTCGAGGTGCAGGCCGAGGCTGGCGGGCGCGCGGTATTCCACAACCGTCACTGCGCGATCTGGGACTACCGCGAGCGCGCCCGCGCCCGAGGCGTGCCGATCACCCTGGAGTCGGCCTGCACCTATTGCACCAAGCTGCTGTCGGCGTTCGTCGCCGCCAGCGATTGCCGCGCCGACTGGCGGCTCTACGAAGAGCCGCAAGGCCACGGCTGCGTATGGACCATCACGGCGGACAGCCTCAACCAAGGAGCAGGCGTACATGAACGCGATCATTGAACAGGCGCGCAGCCTGGACGGCTACCAGGATTCCAGCGAACTGCTGCAACGTCGCGACCAGGACTGGGTGCTCGACCGCGCCGGCATCGAGCCGCGCAGCCTGCTCGATCTCGGCTGCGGCATCGGCTCGCTGCTGCTCGGCGCCGCCCGGCGCTGGCCCGGCCTGCAACGGTTGTGGGGCATCGAGCGTTCGCCGCTGCGCCTGGAGCAGGCGCGCGCGCAGTTGCGCGGGGCTGGCGTCGAGGCGCGTCTGCTGGAGGGCGACCTGCTCGACCTGCCGCCGCTGGCGGAACGCTTCGAGCTGATCAGCATGACCGCCGTGCTGCACTGGCTGTATCCCGACGAAGAGCGGCTGTTCCGGTGGGTCGCGCGGCACCTCGAGGCGCAGGGGGTATTCCTGTTCACCTCGCACCATCCGTTCGCCGAGGATGGCCTCGGCGGCGAGGACGACCTGGTCGCCCAGGCCCTGGTCGAGATGGGCCTGGCCGCGCCGGAGCGGGTGGCGGCGCTCTACGCGGAAGCCGGGCTGCTGCCGATGGGCACCCGCACCCGTGGCCGGGAGGCGTTGCGCGAACGCGTCGAACGGCACTTCCGGGTCGACTCCATCGTCTCCCGCCCGGCGGCCCTGCGCGTCGCCGACTCCGCCGAGTACCAGCGTTTCCACGCCGCCACCTTCGGCACCTATTTCGCACCGCTGGTGCCGGCGACGCGCCTGGAGGAATTCTTCGTCCGCCTCGGGCGGATCGCCGAGCGGCGCATGCAGGCCGACGGACAGGTCAGCGAAATCCCGGTCAGCGTCTGGCGCTGCCGGGCGCGGGAGGGCGAGGCATAACCTTATGCGCAATCGGTCTGCCGCGCGGCTGAAAATCGGTACGGGCAATTGCACTCGGTGGCATCCGCAACCGCTCAAGGATGAACCGACCATGCCCAACCCGCGTTCGCCACGTCTTCGACTCGTCCCCGTGCTCTGCGCGGTCGGCCTGGCCTGCCTTGGCCAGCCCGGCGAGTCGGCGGCAGAGGAGGTCCGCGCCACCAGCCGCGCCGAGATCCAGCGCTTCGACATCCCGGCCGGCGAACTGGCCCAGGTACTGCTGAGCATCGTCCGCCAGAGTCGCACCCCGATCGCCTTCGACCAGCACCTGGTGGAGGGCCTGCCGGCACCGGCGATCCAGGGCTCCTACAGCGTCGAGCAGGCGCTGCAGCGGGCCTTGCGGGGCAGCGGCCTGGAATACAGCCGCAGCGCCGCCGGCGTGCTCAGCCTGCAACGCGCCACGGCGCCGGATGCCGCGCTGCCGGCGGCGAAGCCCGCCGGGACCCTGGCCACGGTGGTGGTCACCGGCACCCGCAAGGCCGATGTCAAGGCCGGCGAGAGCCTGGCACCGATCGATGTGGTCAGCGCCGAGCAATTGCGCGACAGTGGCAGCGGCGACCTGCGCGACGCCCTGGTGCGCCTGCTGCCCTCGCTGTCGCGCCAGGCCCAGGCCTACAACGCTTCGGCGCTGACCAACGCGCAGTCGCTGCGCGGCCTGAGTCCCAACCACGTGCTGGTGCTGGTGAACGGCAAGCGCCGCCACGAGACCGCCAACATCAATGTCAGCGGCGGGCTGCAGAGCGGCTCCACCGGGGTCGACCTGGACACCATCCCGCTCGCCGCCATCGAGCGCATCGAGGTGCTGCGCGACGGCGCCTCGGCGCAGTACGGCTCGGACGCCATCGCCGGGGTGATCAACGTCATCCTCAAGTCGGCCGACCACGGCGGCCGGCTCGCCTACGACAACGGTCGCTACGGCGATGGCGACGGCCTGACCCAGAACGGCGGGGTGAATGGCGGCCTGCGTTTCGGCGAGAGCGGTTTCCTCAACCTCAGCGCGCAGTTCCGCGAACAGGCGCGGACCATCCGCGCCGGCATCGACCAGCGTACCGGGCACTACGGCAACCCGTCCATCGGCGACCCTTCGCTGCACCGCCAGGCGCTGGCCTACAACGCCGGCGTGGCGCTGGACGACAACGTCGAGCTGTACAGCTTCGCCACCTATACCCATCGCTCGGTGTCCTCGGCGCAGATCTACCAGTTGCCGTCCCTGGCGCCGCGACTCTATCCGAACGGCTTCACCCCGCGCATCACCAGCGACGAGGACGACTATTCGCTGACCCTCGGCGCCCGTGGCGGCGAGCTGTTCGGCGCCTGGGACTGGGACCTCAGTTCCACCTACGGTGCCGACCGCCCGGAGATCGGCATGGACCATTCGATCAACCTCGCCCTCTACGGCGAGACCGGCGATTCGCCGCGGTCCTTCGACCTGGCGCGCTACAAGGCCACCCAGTGGACCAACAATCTCGACCTGCGCCGCGACTTCGACCTCGCCTGGCTGCCCGCGCCGCTGAATTTCTCCTGGGGCCTGGAGCAGCGCCGCGAGCTCTACGAGGTCGAGGCCGGCGATCCCTGGTCCTACTACAACGGCGGTTCCAAGGCGCTCCCCGGACAGGCGCCGGCCAGCGCCGGACAGTGGAGCCGCGACGTGCTCGGCGCCTATCTCGACCTGTCCACCGCCCTCGACGAGCGCTGGCAACTGGAGACGGCGGCGCGCTACGAGCACTACAGCGACTTCGGCAGCACCACCAACGGCAAGCTCGCCAGCCGCTACCGCTTCAGCCCCGAGGTGTCGGCGCGGGCCAGTCTCAGCAGCGGCTTCCGCGCGCCGTCGCTGGCCCAGGAGAACTACACCAGCCTGGGCGTCTCGCCGACCATCGCCAGCGGCCTGCTGGCGGTCAACTCGCCGGCGGCCAGGCTGCTCGGCGCCGAAGACCTGGAGCCGGAAAAGTCGATCAGCTACAACCTCGGCCTGGTGCTCGATCCCTTGCCGGACCTGAACCTGGCCATCGACACCTATCGCATCGAGATCCGCGACCGCATCGTCGACGGTGCCACCTATTCCGGACAGCCGGCGATCGATGCGCTGCGCGCCGGCGGGATCAGCATCCCGGCCGGACTGACCCAGGTCAGCACCCACTACATGACCAACGGCGCCGACACCCGTACCCACGGCCTCGACCTCACCGCCAGCTACCTGACCCGGCTCGGCGAGTGGGGCCGGATCGACTGGCGCCTGGGCGCCAACGTCAATCGCACGAAGCTGGTCAGGAATCATCGCGGGCGCAACGGCCAGCCGCTGCTCAACGACCAGCAGCAGGCCTGGATCACCAGCTCCACGCCGCGCAGCCAGGTCAGCCTGCAGGCCGACTGGAGCTACCGGCGCTGGGGGCTGACCCTGCGCGAAACGCGCTACAGCAAGACGGTTTCCGAACTGGACTACTACACCGGCGAGCATGCCTATTCGACCACGGTCTTCAACCGCTTCGAGAACTCGCCCAAGTACATCACCGACGTCGCCCTGCGCTATGCGGCGAGCCGCAACCTGACCCTGAGCGCCGGGGCCAACAATCTGTTCGACGTGAAGCCCGACAAGCTGCCGGCCGAGAGCGCCTACCTCGGCTTCAACCAGTACGACACCTATGCCTCGCAGATCAGCTTCAACGGCGCCTTCTACTACCTCGGCGCGGCCTACACCTTCTAAGGAGGACGAACCATGAGCATCGAACTGCGCGGCGGCGTGCGCGCCTCCGCGGTCATCGGCGACAGTGCCTTCGCCCGCCAGGCCGCGCGTTTCCTGCCGGACACCCGCAGTCGCGCGGTGAGTGCCTTCGACATCCAGCAGAAGGCCCGCCTGGAAGAGGCGGACGGCCTCGACGGCGCGCTGTTCACCGTTTCCGCTGCCTGGCCCGACCCCTGGCTGGTCGCCGGCTGGGCTTTGGCCGCGGCGCCGCGCCTGCGCGCCACCGTCGCGCACCGACCGGGGAGCGCCCAGCCGACCGTTGCCGCGCGCGCCCTGGCCACTCTCGACGGCCTGTCCAACGGGCGCGCCGGCGTACATCTGGTGATCGGCTCCAGCGACGCCGACGTGCGCCGCGACGGCGACCTCGCCGACAAGGACGAACGCTACCGGCGCGCCGTGGAGTACCTGGAGGTCTTCACCCGCGCCCTGGAAAGCCGCGACCCCTTCGACTACCACGGCGAGTTCTACCGGCTGGAGGACGCCGGCAGCGGCTTCCTGCCGATCCAGCGGCCGCGCCCGCCGCTATCCGTTGGCGGCTCCTCGGCGCAGGCACAACGCCTGGCGGTGCGCTTCGCTGACGTCTACGCCGGCCACTTCGCCAGCCCCACGCAGACCGCGGAGCTCAAGCGCAGGCTGAACGAGGAGGCGGCGGAGCAGGGCCGGCGGCTGAAGTTCTGGAAGCACTTCCAGGTGATCCTCGGCGACAGTCCGGCGGCGGCCCTGGACATCGCCGAGCACTACCGCCAGGCCGCTTTCGAACTGCTTCTGGCACGGCCCCTCGACGAACTGGCGGCATCGCCGCAGGTCGCCCGCGACGGCGAGCGCGACCGGCTCGCCCGGCTGGAGCCGGAGGCCTTGCGCGAATGGGTGGCGAATACCGTGCAGCGCAGCTTCGCCGGGGTGCTGGTGGGCAGCGTCGGCGAGGTGGCGGAACAGATCCTGGCCTTTCATCGCGCCGGCATCGAGATCGTCCAGCTCGAGGCCACCACCGAGAACGCCGAGGACATCCGCTTGCGCCGCCAACTGATCGAGCGTCTGAGGCGCGACGCATGAGCGGCGTCGCCCGCGAGGCCATGGAGGACGTCGCGCCGGCGGCGCCTGGCGTCGGCGAGTTCGGCGTGGCCAGTTGTGGGGTGCTGCTGGCCTCGGTAGTGGGGGTGATCTTCGGCCCCACCGGGCTGGTGATCAGCAGCTTTTCGCTGTTCATCGAGCCGATCGCCGCCGACCTGGACTGGGACCGTGGCCAGTCGGCACTGCCGGTGACCCTGCTGGGCCTGGCGGTAGCCCTGAGCAGCCCGCTGAAGGGCTGGCTGGTGGATCGCTGGGGCGCGCGCGCCCTGGTCCTGCCGCTGACCGCCGCGCTGGCCCTGTGCCTGGCCAGCCTGGCGCTGGCGCGCAGCGGCTGGCAGCTATACCTGCTGTTCGCGCTGCTCGGCCTGCTGACGCCGGGCAACATTCCCTATGCGCGGATTCTCGGCGGCTGGTTCGAGCGTCGTCGCGGCGCAGCCTACGGCATCCTCGGACTCGGCTTCGGCGTCGGCGGGCCACTGGCGCTGTACCTGGGCAGCGCCTGCATCGACGCCTTCGGCTGGCGTGCCACCTTCCTCGTCTATGGCCTGCTCGAAGGCCTGCTGGCGCTGCCGCTGCTCTACGCGTTGTTCCGCGAGCGGCCCGGCGACCTGCCGCAGGCGCGGCGCCCGCCAGCCGGCGCGCTGCCCGGAGCGACGCCAGGCCAGGCCTGGCGCTCGGCGGACTTCTGGCTGATCGTCGGCAACCTGATCCTCGGCGTGTTCGCCGTCACCGGCGTGATGGTGCATGGCGTGCCGCTGTTGCAGGAGCGCGGCCTGTCGCGGGAGGTCGCCACCGATGTGCTGGCGGCGCTGTGGGTCGGCATGATCGTTTCGCAACCGGCGCTGGGCTACCTGCTGGACCGCTACGACACCCCGCGCATCGCCTTGCCGTTCGCCCTGCTGGCGGCTATCGGGCTGCTGCTCCTGCTCCTCGGCGGACCGCCGGCGCTGCTCTGGGGCGCGGTGTTCCTGATCGGCCTGGGCGCCGGCGGCGAGACCGGCACCACCCAGTACTTCGTCAGCCGCTACTTCGGCCTGCGCCATTTCAGCGTGATCTATGGCTCGATCCAGCCCTTCACCTTCGCCATCGCCATCAGCCTGGGGTCCTGGCTGCTGGGTTACTTCTACGACCGCGCGGGCTCCTACGCGGGCTCGACGCTGGTCCTGCTCGGCGCGTTCGGCGTGGCGGCAGGGCTGCTGGTCATGCTCGGGCGCTATCGCTATGCCATCGACGGGGAGGCACGCAGCCATGGGCGAGACTGAACGGAGCAGGGCGGAGGTGGGCGTCTGGCTGCTGGCCGGGCTGGCCTTCGTGGTCGGCACGGTGGAACTGGTGGTGGCCGGGGTGCTCGACGAACTGGCCGCCAGTTTCGCCGTCAGCCAGGGCCGGGCCGGGTTGCTGATGAGCCTGTACGCGCTGGTCTATGCGCTGCTCGGCCCGCTGCTGGTCTACCTCAGCGCCGGCATCGAGCGCCGCCGCCTGCTGGCCGGCGCGCTGCTGGTGTTCGTCGGCGCCAACCTGGCCAGCGCCGCCGCGCCGAGCTTCGCCCTGTTGCTGGCGAGCCGGCTGCTGGTGGCGGCCAGTGCCTCGGTCATTGTGGTGGTGGCGATCACCCTGGCGGTGGCCATCGTCGCACCGGAACGGCGCGGCCGGGCGATCGGCCTGGTGTTTGCCGGCATCGTCGCCTCACTGGTGCTGGGCGTACCGCTGGGCACCCTGATCGGCGAGTTCTGGGGTTGGCGCAGCCTGTTCCTGCTGCTCGCCGGGGTCGCGTTGCTCGGCCTGCCGCTGCTCCTGCGCCTGCTGCCGGCCATACCCGGCGCGCCCGGCATCGCCCCGGCGGAGCAACTGCGGGCGCTGGCCCGGGGCCGGGTGCCGTTCGCCCACCTGGCATCGCTGTTGCAGATGACCGGCCAGTTCACCGTCTACACCTACATCGTGCCGTTCCTGGTCGGCAGCATGGCCCTCGACAAACCGACCATCAGCCTGGTCCTGCTGGTCTACGGGGGCGGCGGCATCCTCGGCGCGCTGCTCGGCGGACGTGCCGCCGACCGCTGGCCGGGGCCGGCCACCTTCGTCGCCTTCCTGCTCCTGCATGCACTGGCCCTGGTCCTGCTGCCGTTCGCCACCGGCGGCCTGCCGCTGCTGCTGGGCGCGGTGGTGTTCTGGTGCGTGTTCAACATGGCGCCGGGGCCGGCGATCCAGAAATACCTGGTGGAACTCAGCCCGGACACCGCGGCGATCCAGATCAGCCTCAACACCAGCGCGATCCAGCTCGGCGTGGCCCTGGGCGCCTTCATCGGCGCGATCCTGGTGGACCAGGTGGCGGTGCGCGCGCTCCCCTGGTGGGGCGCCGCGCTGATCCTCGGCGCCGCCGCCTGCGGCTGGCTGTCCGCGCAGCGGCCGGCGGCGGGCTCGGCGGACTGCCGGGAGCGCCTCGATTGATTCCCTACCGCGCGCCACGGGAACAGCCCCGGGCGCCGTTCCTCAACCTCCAGGCTCACTACCGCTATCCGTGGCGTGGCCTGCCAGCAGCGAACGCTTACCATGGATAGCCAAGGCTCCATCAAGAACACCCTGATCGCCCAGTTGTTCCAGCAGAACTACGACTGGCTGTGCAAGAAACTGTCCTACCAGACCGGCTGTAGCCACAGCGCCGAAGACCTCGCCGCCGAAGCCTTCCTGCAGGTCTGGATGCTCCCCGACCCGGCGTCGATCCGCTCGCCGCGGGCGTTCCTCGCGACCATCGCGCAACGCCTGATGTACGAGAGCTGGCGGCGCAAGGACCTGGAGCGCGCCTACCTGCAGATTCTCGCCGAGGCGCCGGAGGCGGTGCAGCCGTCGCCCCACGAACAGTGGATGCTGATCGAGAGCCTGCAAGCCATCGACCGCCTGCTCGACGGCCTGTCCGGGCAGGCCCGCGCGGTGTTCCTGATGAGCCAGCTGGAAGGCCTGACCTACGTGCAGATCGGCGAACGCCTCGGATTGTCCCTGGGGCGCATCCACCAGTTGATGAAGGATGCCTTGCACTGCTGCTACCGGGGATTCCAGGAATGAGCGAGAAGCCGGAACGGCAACGCATCGTCGAGGAGGCCATCGAATGGATGGTGCGCCTGCAATCCGGCGACTTCAGCGCCGCCGAGGGCGATGCCCTGGAACGCTGGAAGGCGCTGTCGAGCGAGCATGCCGAGGTGTTCCGGCAACTGCTTGGCAGCCTCGCGCCGCTACAGGACTCGCCCTGGCGCGGCCAGCCGAGCGCTACCGTGCTGCGCGCCCTGGAGCAGCCGTCGAGCCGCCGGCGCTTCGTCGGCGGCGCCCTCGGGCTGTTCGTCCTGCTCGCCGGCGGAGCCGGCCTGGAGCGCTGGGTCCAGGCCGGCATGGGCCTGCCCGGCGAACTGGCGACCGGCACCGGCGAGCGCCGCGACTGGTTGCTGGCCGACGGCAGCCGCCTGCGCCTGAACGCGCGGAGCAAGGCGCGACCGCTGCTCGACGGCGCCCAGCGACGCCTGGAGCTGCGGCGCGGCGCGTTGCGCCTGGAAGTGAAGGAGGACCCGCGCGGCGCCTTCGCTCTCGACTGCGCCGCCGGACGGGTGGACTGCGCCAGCGGCAGCCTGCTGCTTGCCGAGGAGCGCGGGGCGATCCGCCTGGTGACCCTGCGCGGCAGCGCGCGGCTGACCACCGGCGAGGGACGCCAGCTGGCGGTGGCGGCACGACGCAGCCTGCTGTTCGACGCCGGCGGCCTGCTCGAACAGGGCCCGATGCAGGCCGGAGAGGATGCCTGGGCCAGCGGCTGGCTGGAGGTCCACGACCGTTCCCTGGCCTGGGTCGCGGAGGCCTTCCGGCCCTATCTGCCAGGCATCCTCCAGCTCGACGCGGAGATCGCCGGCAACCGCGTCAGCGGTCTGTTCCCGCTGGACGACATGCACACGTCCCTGGACATGCTCGGGCGCAGCCTGCCGATCCGCGTGCTGCGCTACAGCGACTACTGGATCAGCCTGCGCCCCGCCTGACTCATTCGTCGAAGAACAGCAGGCAACGCAGTTCGATACTCTGCCGCGGCGGCGCATCGGCCGGGGTGCAGGGATCGTCGAAGGCGGTGTGCGCGCCGAGGCGGGCCTGCGCGTCCTCCCGCGAATCGTAGATCTTCAGCAGCAGCGCTTCCTCCGGCAGCAGGTGCGGGTAGTAGTACCAGCGGTGCTCCGGGTTGGGCTTGACCGAGTAGGTTTCGCCCACCTTGTCGCGGTACACCAGGTCACTGGCCACCAGGTCGTCGAACGCCAGGCTGCGGGCGTCCAGCAACGCCAGCGGCGCGCGCTGCGCCGGGTGGCCGAACGGACGCCACAGGTTGACGATCTGGAAGCGTCCGGCCAGGCGCCGTTCGGCGCGTTCCGCCGGCAGGTGGTCGCGGACCCGGCGCGGCGCCGAGCGCAGGGTCTGGTCGTTGTGCACGTAGCGCACCGGTTCGCGCAGGCCGCGTTCTTCGCGCCCGGCTTGGTCGACGCGCAGCGTGTGGTCGAAGATCACCGCCTCGGCGGCGCCGGTCAGGCGGCGGAGCAGGGCGATGCTTTCCGGGTAGTAGCGTTCACGAACCTGGGCTTCATCCTCGAAATCGCCCACCGCGCTCGCCTCGCGCACCAGTTGGAAACCCTCGCGCTCCAGGCTGGCCGGTTGCGCCAGCAGACGCGCATTGCGGATCGCCACCCGGGTCGGCTGCAACAGCGCGCTGCGCTGCGGCGTCCCGGCGGGGGCCGGATAGGTGTAGGCGACGGGTCGCTCGCCGCTGTCGCGGATATAGTTGACCTCGGCCTCGACCCGCTCAGGCGCGTGCGCCGGCCATGCGTGTTGCTGGCAACCCATGTGTCGTTCTCCCGTTGCCAGCGGAGATGCCTCCGCTGCCGCGCCGCCGGATGCCGCGCGTGAACGGCCAATCTAGCCGCTGGCAGGCGGCGGCGAAACGAACATCGAGCGCTGGCGTCCTGCCTTCGTGGAATAAGCCCGGAGCGGCTCAGGGCATCGCGTCGAGTCGTCGCCGCTGGCGATACTGGCGCGGCGTCATGCCTTTCCAGCGCCTGAAGGCGTGGATGAAGTTGGATACCTCGCCGTAGCCGAGGCGCTCGGCGATCTCCTCCAGGCGAATCGCGCCGGTGGCCAGCAGCTCTTCGGCGAGGGCCTGGCGCACCTCGTCGAGCAACAGGCGGTAGCTGCTGCCCTCGTCGTCCAGGCGGCGACGCAGGGTACGCACGGTGAGGTGCAGTTCCATGGCCAGGGTCTGCATGTCCGGCAAGTGGCCGGGCGTCCTCAGCAAGCGGTCGCGGATGCGTCCGGCCAGACCGCCGCGCACCTGGCGGCGGGCGAGCAGGGCGCGGCACTGTTCCTCGCAGGCTCGCGCCACCTCTGGATTGGCGCCGGGCAGCGGGAGGTCGAGGAAGCGCCGTTCGAAGACCACCCGGTTGTCCGCCTGGCCGAACGCCGGGCACAGGCCCAGCTCGCGCACGTAGGGCGCGGGATCGGCGGGCGGTGGGCGGCGGAAGCCGGCGCGGAGGATCGGCAGGCGCTGCCCGGTGAGGTCGCGCTGGATGCGCAGCACGCCACCGGCGTCGCGTTCGAGGAGGAAAATCCGCAGGTCCTCGGGAATGCCGGCGTCGTCGAGCACCAGGTGCGCTTCGTCGTCGTGTACCTCCAGGCGGATGCCATGGAAGGCGAAGGTCAGGTCGAGGTAGCGCAGGCCCAGTTGCGCGGCGCTGAGGAAGGTCGGGCTGCTGAGCAGGGCGAAGCCCCAGATGCCGTAGGCGTTGAGGTGATAGCGCAGGCCTGCCGCCAGGCCCGGTGCGCAGGCGTCGCCCAGGTGCCGGACCAGGTTGCGCACGACGCTCAGTTCCTGGGCCGCGTCGATTTCCCCGGAGGGATCGCCGAGCAGGCGGATATCCAGGCCGCTACCTGCCAGGCACTGCTCCAGGCCGAGGCCGCGGTCGATGCCGAACTGGATCAGCAGGTGCGCGCTGATGGCGCTGCGGCGGGGAGACCAGGGCGGAGTGGGCATGGTGGCGTCCGAGGTTGACCGAAAATCACAACTTTATGTCCGGCCCGGCCATAACGCCAGTCGCCCCGGCGAACTAGGATGCTGCCATCCGCCGCTGGGCGGAATCGCGCCGGACGGCGTGGCAAGCAACAAACGGGAGCACAACAATGCACAACGAGTCCCGCCCTGAAGCCCCCTTGCGGGTGCTGGTGGTCGGCGCCGGCTTCGCCGGTCTCGGCCTGGCGATCCGCCTGCGACAGGCAGGCATCGACGATTACCTGGTCCTGGAAAAGGCCGCCGACGTCGGCGGTTGCTGGCGGGAAAACCGCTACCCGGGCGCCGCCTGCGACGTCCCCTCGCATCTTTATTCGTTTTCCTTCGAGCCGAAGGCCGACTGGTCGCGCAAGTTCGCCCCGCAGGCGGAAATCCTCGACTACCTGCGGCATTGCGCGGACAAGTACCGTCTGCGCGGGAAGATCCGTTTCCACTGCGAGGTGGAGGAGGCCCGCTTCGACGCCGGCAGCGGCGAATGGCAGGTGCGCTGCGCCGACGGCCAGACGCTGCGCGCACGGGCCCTGGTCTGCGCCACCGGCCAGTTGAGCCGGCCGCTGCTGCCGCGCCTGCCCGGCCTGGAGCGCTTCCAGGGTCCGGCGTTCCACTCGGCGAACTGGGACGCCGAGGTCGAGCTGGCCGGCAAGCGGGTCGCGGTGATCGGCACCGGAGCCAGCGCCATCCAGTTCGTCCCGCGGATCGCCCCGCAGGTGCAACGCCTGTCGCTGTTCCAGCGCAGCGCGCCCTACGTGATCGCCAAGCCGGACCGCGCCTACGCCGACTGGGAACGCCGCCTGAAGGCGCGCTGGCCGTGGCTGCAACGTCTGGATCGGGGGCTCAAGTACCTGCACCACGAATCGCGGATGCTCGCCTTCGCGACCTTCCCGGCGCTGATGAAGGTGATGCGGCTGAGCTTCCATCGTCACCTGCACCGGCAGATCGCCGATCCGCAACTGCGCGCGCGGCTGGTTCCCGACTACCCTCTGGGTTGCAAGCGCATCCTGATCAGCAACGACTATTACCCGGCGCTGGCCAGGAGCAATGTCGAACTGGTCGACACGGGCATTCGCGAAGTCACCGAAGACGCCGTGGTTGGCCGTGACGGCCGCCGGCACGAGGTCGACGCGATCATCTTCGGTACCGGCTTCGCCGCCACCGAGTTCCTCGCCCCGATGCGCATCCTCGGCCTCGACGGACGCGACCTGCGGCAGGCCTGGGCGGATGGCGCGGAAGCCTACAAGGGCATCAGCGTCAGCGGCTTCCCCAACCTGTTCATCCTTTACGGGCCGAACACCAACCTCGGTCACAACTCCATCGTCTACATGCTGGAAAGCCAGTTCCCCTACGTGCTCGGCTGCCTGCGCCAGCTCCAGGCGCAGGGCTTGCGCTACCTCGACGTGAAGCCCGAGGTCCAGCGGCGCTTCAACCTGGAGGTGCAACAGGGGTTGCGCCATACCGTCTGGGAGCGTGGCTGCGACAGCTGGTACAAGACTGCCGCCGGCAAGAACACCAACAACTGGCCGGGCTACACCTTCGTCTATCGCTGGCGTACGCGCCGGCCGGAGCTTGCCGACTATGACCTGGCCCGCTGAAGCGCCCCTGATGTCGCCGCCGCAACGCCTGCGCGCCGGTCTCCTGCGCGGCTGCCTGCGCCTGTTGTTCCGCGGGCTGGTCCGTCCGCCCATGCCAGTGGCGCTGCAACGCGGCGTGCTGCGCGGGCTGAGCCTGGCGACGCTGGGCGCCGGCGGCGTCGTTCGCGAGCGCCGCAGCCTCGCCGGCGTGCCCTGCGAGTGGTTGCGGCCGCGCGGGGTGGAGGCGCGGCGCCGGGTGCTCTACCTGCACGGCGGCGCCTACCTGATCGGCTCGCCGGCGACCCACCGGGCGATCACCACGCACCTGGCCCGGCGCTGCGCCGCCGAGGTTTGCGCAGTGGACTACCGACGTGCCCCGGAACATCCGTTCCCCGCCGCCCGCGACGACGCCCTGGCGGTCTACCTGGCATTGCTGGAGGCCGGCCATTCGCCGCGCCAGCTGCTGCTCGCCGGCGACTCGGCGGGCGGCCACCTGGCGCTGTCCCTGGCCCTGGAGCTGAAGGCGCGCGGCTTGCCGTTGCCGGCCGGGTTGCTGCTGTTCTCGCCCTGGACCGACCTCAGCTGCCAGCGCCTGCACACGCCGGAGGCCGGCGACCCGCTGCTGTCGAGGGCCTGGCTGGAAAGCGCGGTGCGCCTGCTGCTGCCGGCCGACGCGGAGCCAGGCTCGGCCGCCCTGTCGCCGCTGCATGCCGACCTGGCGGGGCTGCCGCCGCTGCTGGTACAGGTCGGCGAGGACGAACTGCTGCGCGACGACAGCCTGCGCCTGGCGCAACGGGCCGGCGAGCAGGGCGTCGCGGTGCGATTGCAGCGCTACGCCGGTTGCTGGCACGTGTTCCAGGCCCATGCCGGTGTGCTGGCCAGCGCCGACCGGGCGTTGGACGAGGCGGCGGCGTTCGTCGTCGAATGCAGCGCGGAGGGCGGCCAGTGCAGAACATCCTGATCAGCGGTGCCGCCTCCGGGATCGGCGCCGCCAGCGCGCGACTGTTCCACCGCCGGGGCTGGCGGGTCGGTTTGCTGGACATCGATGCCGAGGCGTTGCGCGGCTTGGCCGCGCAACTGCCGGGCGCCTGGCAGCGTGCCGTGGACGTCAGCGAGCCCGACGCGGTCGGCGAGGCGCTTGCGCAGTTCTGTGCCGATGGCCGCCTGCGCCTGCTGTTCAACTGCGCCGGCATCCTGCGTTTCGGCCGCTTCGAAGAGGTCGCCCTGGAGGACCACGCGCGGTTGCTGGCGATCAACCTGCAAGGCGTCCTCAACTGCTGTCACGCGGCCTTTCCGTTCCTGCGCGCGACGCCGCAGGCGCAGGTACTCAACATGGGCTCGGCATCGGGGCTTTATGGCGTACCGGAGATGGCCGTCTACTCGGCTTCGAAGTTCGCCGTGCGCGGGCTCACCGAGGCGCTGGAGCTGGAATGGCGCCGCCACGGGATTCGCGTCGCCGACCTGATGCCGCCGTTCGTCCGCACGCCGATGGTCGCCGGGCAGACCTACCGACCGCCGGTGTTGCGTCGCCTGGGGCTGAGACTGGACGCCGAGGATATCGCCGAGGCGGCCTGGCGGCAGGCGCACAGCCGGCGGGTACACCGGCCGGTGGGCGGGTTGTTCACGGCGCTGTACTGGGCTGGGCAGTTGTCTCCGCCGTGGGTGAACCGAGCGGTGATGGCGTGGTTGTCGCGGGACGAATAGGCACTTGCGTTTATCCGCCGCTTATCCGGGGTATTGGCGGATACCGCCTGTGGCGGTATTCGCCCTACA
>NZ_KV828478.1:77505-142386 GCF_001836405.1 Pseudomonas sp. HMSC057H01
ATACCGCCTGTGGCGGTATTCGCCCTACAGGCCCCGGAAACGCCGACTGCCGCTCCAGCTCCGTAGGGCGAATAACCGCTCGCGGTTATCCGCCGCTTATCCGCGACATCGGCGGATAACGCCCGTGGCGTTATTCGCCCTACGGATCAGGACTTCGAAATGAACTCATCTCTCAGGCTCATGGCGTCGTGGTCTTTCTCCGGCAACTCCGCACACCTGTCCGCTATGTCTCCGGTCCGTACAGACGCTTGCAAAAGGGGCTCGCCTGGGAAGGCGAAACGAGAAGCCGGGGCAGGCAAGGAAATCAGCTTGCCCAGCACATTCAGACTCAAGACCACGACGGCAGAAATGGCCAGCCTCAGGCCGGCAACAATGGCCGGCAGGCCTCGACGAAGCGCCGGCAGGCACCCGCACATTCGCGCTCCAGCGGCTCGTCGCCATCGCAACGCTCCGCGCATGCCAGGGCATAGCGCGCCGCCAGCTCGCAGGCGGCCGGCGCCCATGGGCTGCGGCGCTCCAGCAGCAGGGCAGCGAGGCGGCAGAGGTCGGCGCAGTCGCCGGCGTGCTGGCGTTGTTCCCTGCTGGACTCGATGCAGAGCGCCAGGTAGCGCTCGCACGCGCGGATGCAGGCCTGGGCTGCGAGCCGGCAGCGCTCTTCCGGCGCCTGGGCGGCGGCACCGCCGAGCAGGGCGTCGGCGTCGGTTTCCAGCAGGGAACCGGGGTCTTCGTTTCCGGGATCGTTGATGGCGCGGGTCATGGCGGCACCTCCTGGCGATTGCGCCCATGCGGGCCCTGTCCCTTGGGCCGGTCGCCCGCGCCGACAGTTCAGTCGATTTCGCCGTCGGCACCGCCGCTCGATTGCCTTGAACCCTCGCCTGCGGCGCCAGTCCTCACTGGTACGACCCCAGACACGACCAGGAGGCGAGAATGTCCAGCACGGTTGCCGATCAATTGCTCGAACGCTTGAGCCAGTGGGGGGTGAAGCGCGTCTTCGGCTACCCCGGCGATGGCATCAACGGGATCATGGGCGCCATGGGCCGGCGCGCCGAGGCATTCGACTATATCCGCGTGCGCCACGAGGAGATGGCGGCCTTCATGGCCGGCGCCCACGCCAAGTTCACCGGAGAGGTCGGGGTGTGCCTCGCCACCTCGGGGCCGGGCGCGATCCACCTGCTGAACGGGCTCTACGACGCGCGCATGGATCATCAGCCGGTGCTGGCCATCGTCGGCCAGCAGGCGGCTACCGCGTTGGGCAGCGACTACCAGCAGGAAGTCGATCTGCAGAGCTTGTTCAAGGACGTTTCCGCCTATGTCGAGACCGTGGTCAGCCCGGCACAACTGCTCCATGTGCTGGACCGAGCCCTGCGCGTGGCGGTCGGCGAGCGGCAGGTGGCGACGGTGATCGTGCCCAACGACGTGCAACAGATGGCGGCCCCGAAGCGCCAGCCCCACGAGCACGGCCACGTGATGTCGGCGGTGGGCTTCGTCCAGCCGCGACCCTACGCGCGCGACGCCGACCTGGAAGCCGCCGCGGCGATCCTCAATCGCGGCCGGCGCGTGGCGATCCTCGCCGGTGCCGGGGCCCTGGGCGCGCACCGGCAACTGGAAGCGGTCGCCGAGCGCCTGGCCGCCGGAGTGGCCAAGGCGCTCCTGGGCAAGGCGGCGGTTTCCGACGACCTGCCGTACGTGACCGGCTCCATCGGTCTGCTCGGCACCCGCGCCAGCAGCATGCTGATGGAGCATTGCGACACCCTGCTGATCGTCGGCAGCACTTTCCCCTACAGCGAGTTCCTACCCAAGGCCGGCCAGGCGCGGGCGGTGCAGATCGACCTGTATCCGCGCAACATCGGTATCCGCTATCCGATCGATCAGGCCTTGCTCGGCGATGCAGGGGAAACCCTGGAGCGCCTGCTGCCGCTGCTCGAGCAGAAAAAGCACGGCGCCTGGCGCCGCCGGGTCGAGCGGGCGGTGACGGCCAGTCGCGAGGAAGCCCGGCGCCAGGCCGAAGAGCCAGCCGACCCGATCAACCCGCAGCGGGTATTCCGTTCCTTGTCGGAGCAACTGCCGGACGATGCGATTCTCTGCGGCGACAGCGGCTCGCATACCAACTGGTACGCCCGCGACATCCGCATGCGCCCGGGCATGCTCGGCTCGCTGTCGGGCAAGCTGGCGACCATGGGCAGCGGCGTGCCCTACGCCATCGCCGCCAAGCTCGCCTATCCGCAGCGGCCGGTGGTGGCGATGGTCGGCGACGGCGCCATGCAGATGAACGGCAACGCCGAACTGGTCACCGTGCAGCAGTACTGGCAGCGCTGGGACTCGCCGACCTTCATCGTGCTGGTGCTGAACAACGGCGATCTCAACCAGGTGACCTGGGAGCAGCGTGCCCTGGCCGGCGACCCGGAGTTCAGCCCGGCGCAGGAAGTGATCGATTTCCCCTACGCGCGTTATGCGGACATGCTCGGCTTCAAGGGCATCCGCGTGGATCGCCCGGAGGATATCGACGCCGCCTGGGCCGAGGCCTTCGCCGCCGACCGCCCGGTGTTGCTGGAGGTGGTCACCGACCCGAACGTGCCGCCGCTGCCGCCGCACATCAGTTTCGAGCAGGCCAAGCACCTGCTTGGCGCCATGCTGCAGGACGATCCCAAGCGCTGGGGGGTGATTCGCCAGAGCGCCCGGCAGGTCCTCGCGCGGCACTGAGCAAGGCGGTCGCGGCGCTCAGTCGGCGCGGCCGCTACGCAACTGGTCGGCCAGTTCGCGGTGGTGGTAGAAGCGCGCCAGCCATTCGTCGGCGAAGCGGCGCAGGTCGGGATCGGCGGAGTTTCGGGCGATTCCCTCGAAGCGTGCGACCAGACGGTCCTGCTGGCGAATCTGCGCGTCGAGGAAACCGCGCTCGTCGAAGCCGCCGGGAGCGGCGGCCTGCCGTTCGGTCTGGCGCGGCGAGGGCAGCGCCAAGGCCTTTTCCCCGGCCAGGGCGCGCAACTGATGGTCGAACTCCTGCTGTTCGGTGAGTACGCGCTTGGCATAGAGCTGCACCGCCTTGTTTTCGGAACGGCGCATGGCTTGCTCGGCTGCCTCCACCTGGGCCTGGCTGTCGGCCAGGCTGTCGGCGAGCAGGGCGCGGGTATCAGCGGGTTCGGCCTGGACGGCCAGGGGCAACAGCAGGGCGGCGATCAGTGACAGGCGACTGGGCATGGCGAACCTCCGGACGGGACGAGTGTGCGGTGGACGCTCGCCATACCGCGCCGTTCAAAAAAACCGCCTATGCGTCCCAGGCCGCCAGCAGGCGTCGATGCTCGCGGTGCGCCGCCTCCTGCACCGTCGGCAGCAGCCGTACCCGCTGGCCTGGCAGGCATTGCGCCAGGCGCGCCAGCGCCAGCGGGGCGAGGGCGCCGAGACGGGGATAGCCGCCGATGGTCTGGCGGTCGTTGAGCAGGACGATCGGCTGGCCGTCCGGCGGCACCTGCACCGCGCCCAGGGCGATGCCTTCGGAGATCATCGATTGCTGCCGGCATTCCAGGCGCGGGCCGAGCAGACGTACGCCCATGCGGTCGGCGCGGGTATCCACCTGCCAGTCGCCGTTGAACGCATCGAACAGGCTCATGGCCGGGAAGTCGCCGATCTGCGCGCCGAGGATCAGCTCCAGGCGCGCTTCGCCGGTGCAGTCCATGATCCGTTCGCTGGGCAGGGGCAGCGCGCGCGGTCGCGCGCCATCGGCCAGCCAGCCGAGGCTGTCGCCTGCGGCCAGGGCCTTGCCGTCGGCGCGGGGGCCGCCCAGGCCTTCGCGGGCCACCGTGGCCAGGCTGCCCAACTGGCGCTCGCCGGCGAAGCCGCCGGGCGCCGCCAGGTAGGCGCGGGCGCCCTGGCGCGGGTGGGCGAAGGCCAGGCGCTGGCCGTCGCGCACGGCGAACGCGCCCCAGGCCGGCAGCGGCTGGCCATCGAGGGTCGCGCCGAGATCGCCGCCGGCCAGGGCCAGCCAGCCGTCGGCGTGGCATTCGGCGACGAAACCGCCGAGGGCGATCTCGATCACCGCGGCGTCCAGGGGATTGCCCAGCAGCCAGTTGGCCCAGCCCATGGACAGCCAGTCGAGGGCGCCGCCCTGGGTCACGCCGAGATGGCGGCAGCCGAAGCGGCCGCGATCCTGCAACTGGACCAGCGGGGTGCTCTGGCACACCCGCAGTCCGCCGTGGATGGAGTCGTTCATGCCTGGACCTCCAGGGGCGTGTCGTCGCCGCCGAGGCGGACGAATTCGGCGTGTCCGATGGGTTCGAAGCGCACCCGGTCGCCGGCGCGCAGCAGGCTGTAGCCGTCCAGGGCGAGGTCGAACAGGCGCACCGGGCAGCGCCCGAGCAGGTTCCAGCCGCCTGGCGAGGCCTGCGGATAGACCGCCGTCTGGCGCTCGGCGATGCCGACGCTGCCGGCGGCGATGCGTTGCCGGGGAGTCGCCAGGCGGGGTGCCGCCAGGGCTTCCTCGACCAGCCCCATGAAGGCGAAGCCGGGGCTGAAACCGAGGGCGAAGACCCGGTACTCGCGCTGGCTGTGGCGGCGGATCAGTTCGGCGACGCCGAGCTGCTTGCGCCGCGCCAGGGGTTCCAGGTCGGGGCCGACCCGCGGGTCGTACCAGGTCGGCAGGACGTGCAGGCGGCCGCCGTCCTGGCGTTTCGGGCGCAAGTCGGACAGCGCCGCGGCGATCCGCGCGCGGGCCTCGCCGGGGTCGAGCTGGAGCAGGTCGTATTGCAGGAGCAGGGTGGTGTAGGACGGCACCAGGTCGAGCAGGGCGGCGCCGAACGCCGCCCGCAGGTTTTCCTCCGCCGCCAGCAGCCAGGGCATGTTGGCTTCGTCGATGCGCTCGAACAGGCGCAGGACGAAGCTGTCGATGGCGGCCACCTCGATGCGCGGTTGCGGTTGGCTCATGCCGCCTCCAGGGCGTCGCGGATGCGCCGCACCGCGGCCAGCGAGGCGGGGTTGTCACCGTGTACGCAGAGGGTCTGCGCCTCCAGCGCCAGGGCGCTGCCGTCGCTGGCTCGCAGCGGCGCGCCACGGGCCAGCAGGAGGGCCTGGGCGAGCACCGTCTCGGCGTCGTGGTGTACCGCGCCGGGCTGGCTGCGCGAGACCAGGTAGCCGGCGCCGTCGTACGCGCGGTCGGCGAACGCCTCGAACCACAGCTCGATGCCGTGGGCCGCGCCCAGCGCGCGCGCCGCGGTGTTGTCGCGGGTGCTCATCAGCATCAGCGGCAGGGCGCGGTCGTAGGCCGCCAGTGCGCGCAGCACGGCGGCGAGGATCGCCGGGTCGCGCATCATGTCCTGGTACAGCGCGCCGTGCGGCTTGACGTAGCGTACCCGCGTGCCCTGGGCGCGGCAGAGTCCGTCGAGGGCGCCGATCTGGTAGAGCAGCAGGTCTTCCACTTCCTGCGCCGAGCAGGCCAGCGAGCGCCGGCCGAAGCCGACCAGGTCGGGGTAGCCGGGGTGCGCGCCGATGCGCACGCCATGCTCCACCGCCAGGGCCACGGTGCGGCGCATGGTGCCGGGATCGCCGGCGTGGAAGCCGCAGGCGATGTTGGCGCAATCGATCAGCGGCATCACCTCGGCGTCCAGGCCCATGCGCCAGGCACCGAAGCTCTCGCCGATATCGCAGTTCAACAACAGGCTGTTCATGCTGGTTCCTTCAGGTCATTGCTCGCCGGACCTCACCACAGCGCCAGGCTGTAGCTGAGGATCAGGCGGTTTTCGTCGAGGTCGTTGGCGAAATTCGAACGCACCGTGGCGTTGCGCCATTTCACTCCGAGGTTCTTCAGCGGCCCGCTCTGCACCACGTAGCCGAGGTCGGTGTTGCGTTCCCATTCCTTGCCGTCGTTGGCCGCGCCGCGGGCGACGTTGTCGCCGGAGACGTAGCGGCTCATGAAGCTCAGGCCGGGCAGGCCGAGCGCGCCGAAATCGTAGTCGTAGCGCAGTTGCCAGGAGCGCTCGTCGACGTTGCCGAAGTCGCCGATCTGGATGAAGTTGACCAGGTACGGGTCGCTGCCGGCGATGTAGGGATAGGGATCGTCGCCGCTGATCCGCTGGTAGCCGGCGGCCACCGCGTGGGCGCCCAGGCGCAGGCTGAAGAGGGCGCCGAAGGCGCGGTTGTCCAGTTCGCGGAAGCCGCCGTCCTCGCTGGCCCGGGCGAAGCGCAGGTCGCTCTTGAGCGAGCGCTGTCCGCCGAGGTCGAGGGTGTGTACCAGGCCGGCGAAGGTCTGTCGGTAGATGTCCTTGAGCCGACCCTGGTGCAGGCTGGCGGTCAGCGCCGGGGTCAGGCGATAGTCGCCGCCGGCGAAGTCGAAGGCATCGCTGCGCCCGCCGATGCGGTTGGCGCTGAACACCTGGTAGTCGCTGGAGCTGTTCAGCTTGTTGCGGTCCAGGTGCGCGCCGCGCAGGGTCAGGCCGTCGATCTCCTGCACGTCGAGCAGCGCGCCGCGGAACAGTTCCGGCAGCAGGCGGGTGTCGTTGGCCGAGACCAGCGGGCTCTTGAAGTGCAGCGCGCCGACCTTGAGCAGGCTGTTGGAGACCCGCGCCTTGGCGGTCAGGCCGAGCTTGGCGTAGTCGTCCTGGGAACCCCCGGCGGAGCCGTCGGCCGGCAGCAGCCCGGTTCCGCCGCTGCCGCCGCCGGAGTCGAGCTTGAGGCCGAGCAGGCCGATGGCGTCGACGCCGAAGCCGACGGTGCCTTCGCTGAAGCCGGACTCCAGGCGCAGGAGGAAGCCCTGCGCCCATTCGTCGGCGTTGTCGCGCGCGCCGCTCTGGCGGAAGTCGCGGTTGAAGTAGAAGTTGCGCAGTTCGAGGCTGGCGTGGCTGTCCTCGACCAGGTCGGCCTGGGCGAGCAGCGGCCAGCCCAGCCCGCTGCCGGCGAGCAGCGCGGCAGCCAGGCGGGGAGTGGGATGCATGCTGGGGTTTCCTCGGTCGACGGCTCAGAGTTCCAGTTGTTTGCCGCGGGTTTCCGGCAGGCTGAGGGCGGCGAGGATCACCACGCCGTAGGAGACCGCGGCGAAGGCGCCGATCCCCAGGCCCAGCGAGAGCTTCTGGCCGAGCATGCCGATCAGCATCGGGAACAGCGCGGCGATGGCGCGCCCGGCGTTGTAGCAGAAGCCCTGGCCGGAGCCGCGGATGCGGGTCGGGAACAGTTCGGTGAGGAACGAGCCCATGCCGCTGAAGATGCCCGAGGCGAAGAAGCCGAGCGGGAAGCCGAGCCAGAGCATGGCGCCGTTGCTTACCGGCAACTGGGTGTAGAGCAGGACCACGGTGAAGGAGCCGACGGCGAACAGGACGAAGTTCTTCTTGCGCCCGATCAGGTCGGTGAGGAAGGCACTGACCACGTAGCCGACGTAGGAGCCGAGGATCACCATCGCCAGGTAGCCGCTGGTGCCGAGCACGGTCAGCCCGCGCTCGGTCTTGAGGAAGGTCGGCAGCCAGGCGGTGATGGCGTAGTAGCCGCCGAGGGCGCCGGTGGTCAGCAGCGAGGCGCGCAGGGTGATGCTGAGCATCCCGGGGGCGAAGATCTCGTAGAAGCTGACCTTGTCGGCGCCCTGGTTGCGCTGCCTGGCCTCGCGGTAGATCGCCGGTTCCTTGACCAGCCGACGCACCACCAGGACGAACAGTGCCGGCAACAGGCCGAGCATGAACAGCGCGCGCCAGGCCTCCTCCGGCGGCAGCAGGCTGAACATCAGCGAGTAGAGGATGGCGGTGAGGCCCCAGCCGATGGCCCAGCCGGACTGCACCAGGCCGACCGCCTTGCCGCGGTCGCGGGCCTTGATCACTTCGCCGATGAGTACCGCGCCGGCGGTCCATTCGCCACCGAAGCCGAAGCCCATCAGGGTCCGCGCGACCAGCAACTGCTCGTAGTTCTGCGCGAGGCCGCAGAGGAAGGTGAAGAAGGCGAACCAGAGCACCGTCAGTTGCAGGGTCAGCACCCGGCCGATGCGGTCGGAGAGGATCCCGGCGATCCAGCCGCCGGCGGCGGAGGCGAGCAGGGTCATGGTGTGGATGAAGCCGGCTTCGCCGGTGCTGATCCCCCACAGGGCGATCAGGGTGGGGATCACGAAGCTCAGCATCTGGGTGTCCATGCCGTCCAGGCCGTAGCCGATCTTGCAGCTCCAGAAGGCCCGGCGTTCCTGCTTGTCGAGGGCGCGATACCAGCCGAAATGACCGTCCCGGGAAGCGTCCGGGCCGGCGTCGAGGGTCATGTGTTTTTCCATGGGGGCACCGATCGTCGTTATTGGTGTTATGAGGATTCGGTGGGCGCCGTCGCACCCGGTGGTCGCATTCTTCGAGGCTGGCCAGCGAGCGTCCAACTAATTTATGCGGCCGCCGGGGATAAGAAATTTCGATGGCGGAGCAGGCCGTCATGCGTCGATCATGTGCCGCCGGAAGGCGGGCGCTGGCATGGAAGCTGCTCGCTCCTGCCACCTTGTGTCCCTTGCCCGTCGGTGCCCGCCACATGAACCTGAAATTCCTCGAGACCTTCGTCTGGGTCGCGCGCCTGAAGAGCTTCCGCCTCACCGCGGAGAAGCTGTTCAGCACCCAGGCTTCCATTTCCAGCCGGATCGCCGTGCTGGAGGACGAACTCGGCGTGAAACTGTTCGTCCGCGACTCTCGCGGCGTGACCCTGACCCCGGAAGGCGACAAGGTACTGGCCTACGCCGAGCGCATGATGGACACCATGCACGCGCTGAAGCAGTCGCTCGACACCGGCGCCAGCACCCAGGGACGGATTCGCATCGGCGCCATGGACACGGTCATCCACACCTGGCTGAGCCCGTTGGTGGCCAGGGTCACGGAAACCTTCCCGGCGGTGGAGATCGAGCTGATGGCGGACACCGCGCGCAACCTCTCCGAGCAGTTGCAGAAGGGCTACCTGGACCTGATCTTCCAGACCGACTCGCTGCGCCACGAGTCGGTGCTCAACCTGGAACTGGGCAGCTACCCGCTGCGCTGGATCGTCTCCACCGGCTCGATCTACCACCGCGACTACGCCTCGCTGGCGGACCTGGCGCGGGAGCGGGTGGTGACCTTCTCCAAGCACTCGCGGCCGCACCAGGACGTGCTCGGCCTGCTGCACGCCAACGGCGTCGCGGCACCGCGCCTGAACTGCGTGAACTCGGTGGCGGCGATGACCCGCCTGCTGCGCGATGGCTTCGGCGTCGGCGCCTTGCCGCCGGCGCTGGTCAGCCAGGAACTGGAACGCGGCGAACTGACCCTGCTGCGCCTCGGCCCGCCGCCGCCGAACCTGCCGGTGGTGGTGTCCTGGCGCGGCGGCACCGGCCTGGAACTGGTGGACGAAGTGGTGGAGCTGAGCAAGACGGTGCTGGCCGACTACGCGGCCAACGTCGGCCCGGAGTGCATGCTCCTGGCGCCGCTGAAGAAAGGAGTGGGGCGGCTGCGTTCGCGCTGATTCGGATTTTCCGATCGCCCCCGGCGGAAAAATTTCGTTGGACGCTGACCGCCGTCCGCTTCTACAAACCCGCCAACAACGACGTCCGCCAGCGCACGGAGCCGCCATGCCCGAACCGACCTTCCACGAACTCGCGCAACTGCCGCCGCCGGTCCTGCGCCAACTGATCCGCCGCGGCGACTACGCCGGCCATACCAGCGGCCTCGGCCAGCGCCACTTGCAGGCCAACCTGGTGATCCTGCAGAAATCCTGGGCCGACGAGTTCCTTCGCTTCTGTGCCCTGAACCCCCGGGCCTGCCCGCTGCTCGACGTCAGCGAACCCGGCTCGCCGCACTTCGCCCGGCTCGGCGCGGATATCGACGTGCGCAGCGACCTGCCGCGCTACAGGGTGCATCGGCGCGGCCAGGAGCCCGTCGAGGTGAACGACATCGGCGCGTTCTGGGAGGCGGATTTCGTCGCCTTCGCCATCGGCTGCTCGTTCTCCTTCGAACAGGCGTTGCTCGACGCCGGCATCGGCCTGCGCCACCTCGAGCTGGGCCGCAACGTGGCGATGTACCGCACTGCCATCGCCACCCGGCCGAGCGGTCGCCTGGCCGGCCCCACGGTGGTATCGATGCGGCCGTTGAAGGCCGCCGAGGCGATCCGGGCGATCCAGATCACCAGCCGTTTCCCGATGACCCATGGCGCACCGCTGCACCTGGGCGATCCGGCGCTGATCGGCATCCGCGACCTGGCGCGGCCCGACTACGGCGACCCGGTGCCGCTCGCGGCGGACGAGATCCCGCTGTTCTGGGCCTGCGGGGTCACGCCCCAGGCGGTACTCGCCGAAGCCCAGCCGGAGCTGTACATCAGCCACGCGCCGGGGCACATGCTGGTCAGCGACCGACTCTACGACGAACTCTGAGAGGCGTCGTCCTTCGCCGGACCGGGGATGATCGCCAGGTGGCGCAGGGCGTCCGGCTCCAGGCTGTAGCTCTTGCCGCTCGGCGCCTCGACGAGCCGGCCGAGGGCGTAGAGGGTGAAGTAGCGCACCGTTTCGGCGCAGCCGAGGATGTCTTCGAGGTAGCGCCGATGCGGATAGGCCTGCAAGGTTTCCGGGGCGACGTAGAGGAATACCGGCTTGCCGTCGATGCGGTCGCGGAACTTGAAGCGGAAGCCTTGCGGCCGGTTCGGCGAGCCGTAGCGCTTGGGCAGCAGGTCGGCGCCGCCGTAGAACACCTTGCCGGCGCTGCCCGGGGTGGCATAGCCGATGTGCTGGAAATAGGCGCGCAGCGCTATCCGGCCGAGGCCGCTGATGTGGATGTCCAACTGCTTGAATTCTTCCGCCGGCAGTTCGGCGCGGGCCTGGCGGAAGGTGTCGACGAGCTGTTCGAAATCGCGGGTGCGCCGCCGCCGTTGCGTTCTCTGCCGAGGCGCGGCGGGAGCGTCGGCGCGCACTGCGGCGGAGGCCGGCGGCTGTTCCTCGGCGTCCGGGTCCGCTGGTGGCGGCGCGGCTTCCTCGGCGATGGCCGGATCGAATTCCTCGACGTAGGCGTCCAGCTTGTCGCGGATGCGCCGCTGGCCGGCCTCCTCGGCGGATTCGCCCGGGCGCAGAGCGTCCTCGTCGTCCTCGACGAACCACTCGCAGTCCGGCAGGTGGGTGGAATGCGGGAACTTGCTGAAGTGCGCGGCCTTGCGGGTGTCCTGCGGCAGCTTGTCGTAGTTGCTCGCCGATACCTTGATCCCCTGTGCCCGGCACCCTTCGCTGGAGCAGAGGAAGTCGAAGCGTTTGCGCGGCTCGGCCTGGGAGAAGTATTCGCGGCGGGCACTGGCGATGGAGATCACTCGCTCCAGTTGCACGCAGTAGGCCAGTGCTATCCGTTTGAACGCCATGTTCCCAGTCCTTCCGCCGGTTCGAGCGGGCCATTATGGCGCCTGGCGATGGGTAGGCAAGCCGGCGGCCTCCCGCGCCTGCCGAAGCCGGGCGCACGGCCTCGCTCGAATTCAAGCGCAAGAACCGGAGTTCTTGCGCTTGAACGGCGAATTAGTCTGCGGGCATCATCCGCTCCCACAGGGGAAACGCCATGAGCCAGCAGCCCGATCCTTGCAACGCCTACCACACCGACGAACAGCGCTGGGCCGCCGTGCTGGCGCGCGACGCGGCGGCGGACGGGGCGTTCGTCTATGCGGTGAAGACCACCGGGGTCTATTGCCGTCCGAGTTCCTCGGCGCGTCGGCCCAGGCGCGAGAACGTCGAGTTCTTCGCCACTGCCGAGGCCGCCGAGGCCGCCGGCTATCGGCCCAGCCGGCGCGCCGCCGGCGACCGCAGCCTGGCGGCGGAGCAGCGCGCCGAGCGGGTGGCGCAGGCCTGCCGGATGATCGAGACGGCGGAGACGCCGCCGGCACTGGAGGCGCTGGCCGCCCGACTGGGCATGAGTCCGTTCCACTTCCATCGCCTGTTCAAGGCCGAAACCGGCCTGACGCCCAAGGCCTACGCCTCGGCCTATCGTGCCCGGCGCCTGCGCGAGCGCCTGGGCCAGGCATCCGCCTCGGTGACCGAGGCGATCTACGAGTCCGGTTTCAACTCCAACAGCCGTTTCTACGAGTCCTCGTCGCAACGCCTCGGCATGCGCCCGCGCGATTATCGCGATGGCGGCGCCGGCGCGGCGATCCGCTTCGCCATCGGCCAGTGCTCGCTGGGCGCGATCCTGGTGGCGCAGAGCCAGCGCGGCATCTGCGCGATCCTCCTCGGCGAGGAGCCGGAGCCATTGCTGCGCGAGTTGCAGGACCAGTTCCCGCGCGCCCAGCTACTCGGCGGCGACGCCGACTTCGAACGGCTGGTGGCGCAGGTGGTGGGCTTCGTCGAGTCGCCTCAACTGGGGCTGGACCTGCCGCTGGACGTGCGCGGTACGGCGTTCCAGGAACGGGTCTGGCAGGCGCTGCGGGAAATACCGCCGGGCAGCACGGCGAGCTATGCGCAGGTCGCCGAACGGATCGGCGCGCCGCGAGCGGTGCGCGCGGTGGCGCAGGCCTGCGCGGCGAACCGGATCGCGGTGGCGATTCCCTGCCACCGGGTGGTACGTCGCGACGGCGACATTTCCGGCTACCGCTGGGGCGTGGAGCGCAAGCGCGAACTGCTGCGCAGGGAAGAGCGGGATTGAGCCCAAGGCCAGGCGATACGCGGCCCGGAATGCAAAAAGCCCACTCGATGGTGGGCTCTATGCAATGGGGCGCTGGTCCTTCAGCTGGTTCCAGTATCCATGTCAGCGGTGAAAATTTCGTGAAATGAAACGACAACCCTGACCGTTCGTCCTTTCCTCCGTCGTTTCATTCGTCGCTGCACGCACGCGCCTGCTTCAGGTAGTGCAACACCTGGCGCTCGCCGTGGGAGTCCAGGTACACCAGGGTGGCGCGCACCACCTGGCAGGTATCGCTGGGCGCCTCGTCGACGCTCAGCACCCTGGCCACGTCCAGCGGCATGCCGTAGACGTAGTCGGCAGTCGCCGCACCGGCGATGGCCGGCACCAGCAGTAGTGCGACGCAGCAGAGGTAGAGCTTGGCTCGGTTCATGGACGGTATCTCTCCATCCCCCCGCGAAGCGACGGCGCAAGGGCGCCGCCGACGCCATGGGTGGAACCCGCTTCGTCGTTCGCGACGGGTTCGCCACCTCCGTCCAGCAGTATAGAACGGCGGCCTCAGCCGCCGTCGAGGGAAAGGATGTAGCCCAGTTGCGGTGCCGAGCGCCCGGCCAGCAGGTCCTGGTAGACCTCCAGCACCTCGCTGCCGCCGACACCGTGGCGGACCTGGATCCAGCCGCCGACGAAGGCCGAGAACTCGCCCCAGACTTCCGCCAGGCGCGCCTGGAACGCCGCGCCGCCCCAGTCCTTGAGGCGTTTTTCCGCCTGCGCCGGGGCGAAGAACAGCTTCGGCGTCGGACCCGGCAGCGCCTTCGGCAGGCCACCGCGCTGGTCCCAGTGGGCGGCGCCGACCAGGCAACTGTAGCGCAGGCGGTCGCCCAGGCGCTGGTGCAACTGGCCGAGCAGGGCGCCGTTGCCGGCGAAATCCACGCTCAGCGCGTCTCCGCTGGCGTCCAGTGCGTCCAGGCGGTCGTAGGCCAGGACCTCGTCATAGCAGCCCAGGCCTTCGACGAAGGCGCGGTTGCCCGCGGAGGTCAGGCCGACGATGCGGTAGTCCTGGCCGCGTTGCGCACGATTGCGCTGGAGGAGGAAGGCCAGGCCGATGGCGGTCTTGCTCGAGGCACTGCTCAGCAGCAGGTCGGTGGCGCCGAAGAAGGCATGCTCGGCGAGGAAGTCGTCGAGCAGGAACGAGGTGGTGAACAGCGGCCGCAGGAGCATCTGCAGGGCCTCGTCGGAGGCCCGGTAGAGCGGGTCGCTGCTGCAGCGCAGGTACTGGTTGTAGACCGACGGGAGGTTCCGGCGGTGCTCGCTGGCGTCGACGAAGCCGCTGCCGCGGACCTGCGCCGGCGCGACCAGCAGGTGGCTGGCCATCGGATAGTAGCCATAGAAGCGCTCGCCCGGTTCGACCCCCGGGCAGCGCGAGGCAAGCACCTCGGCGAAGCCCCAGACCGGGACGATGCCCAGCCCCTCGCCGGCCGGGAAGAACTCCCAGTAGCGCAGGGCATCGCCGAGGGCGGCATAGGTGACGTTGTTGGCGGTCAGGGCGAACTCGCCGACCGCCAGCAGCGCCTGGCCTTCCGCCAGCGCCTCCGGGGCGGGCAGGTTGCGCGTACGCAAGGCGGCGGTGGCGAGCTGGCGACGCTCGACCACGACTTCGGTGATGCGGGTCATGGCAGGTTCCTCCGCCTCAGGCCTTGCTCGCGGCCAGATAGGGCGCCAGGCGCCGGCCCATTTCCTCGCCGAGGGCCTGGAGGCCGCTCATGGGGCGGACCATCACTTCGAAGTCGACGATCCGGCCGTCGTCGTCGAAGCGGATCATGTCGATGCCTTTCAGTTCGCGTTCGCCGACCCGCGCGCTGAACTCCAGCACCACGCTGCGGCCGTCGGCGCTGGCCAACTGGCGGTGATAGGCGAAATCCTCGAAGACCGTGAGCACGGTATTCAGGATCATCGAGACCACCGGTGCGCCGGTATACGGCTTGTGCGCCATCGGCGAGCGGAACACGGCGTCGGGGTGCAGCAGGCGCGGCAACCCGGAGAGGTCGCGGCGGGCGATCAGCCCGTGCCATTCGGCGAGGGTGGCGGCGGCGTTGGCTTCGAGCGGCAGGCTGGTCATACGGTGGCTCCTCTGGCGGGTGCTGGACTGTATCCCCGGGGCGGCCGGGGACCGGCAGCGGGGCGCAGCCTCACCATAGGTCGCGGGAAAGGCCTCGCTCAATGATCGAAAGTGACGGAAGACTGATCCTGGCGCGCAACCTGCGACTCAGCCCTGTTCGATCTGCACGATCTGCTCGCGCAGCCATTGCAGGCCGGGCGTCGCTTCCTGCTGGCGATGCCAGATCAGGTTGACCTGCACCGGGGCCATCTCGAAGGGGACGTCCGCCAGTTGCAGACCATGGCTGCCGGCGAAACGCTCGGCCAGGCGGCGCGGCACGGTGCCGAGCAGCTCGGTGCTGGCGACGATGGCCGGGATGGTCAGGTAGTGCGGCACCAGCAATTGCACCCGGCGCTGCACCCTGGCCGAGCCGAGGACGATCTCCAGCGGACTGCCGCGCCCCACCCGCGGCAGGATCGAGACGTGCTGCGCGGCCTCGTAGGCGGCGCGGTCGAGGCCGCCGCGGAAGGCCGGATGGCCCTGGCGGCCGATCACCACCAGGCGTTCCTCGCCGACCGGCCGGTAGGCCAGCTCAGGCTCGTCGAAGTACAGGTAGTCGATCGCCAGGTCGAGTTCGCCGCTGGCCAGCTGCGCCGGGATCGAGGCGCCTTCGTCGGGCCGCACCTCCAGCGTCACCTGCGGGGCCAGGGTCTTCAAGCGGGTCACCAGGCCCGGCAGCAGGCGCAACTGGGCATAGTCGTTCATCGTCAGGCGAAAGGTCCGCGCAGTGTGCGGATCGAAGGTTTCCTGGGAGCCAAGGCCGGCCTGCAGCAGATGCAGGGCCTGGCGCACCGGCACGTACAGGGCGAGGGCGGCGGCGGTGGGTTCCAGGCCCTTGGCGGTGCGCCGGAACAGCGGCTGGTCGAGCTGTTCGCGCAGGCGGGCGAGGGCGTTGCTCACCGCCGGCTGGCTGCGATGCAGGCGGATCGCCGCGCGCGACAGGTTGCGTTCGCGCATCAGGGCATCGAAGACCAGAAGCAGGTTGAGGTCGAGCTGCTGCAAGTTCAGCTTCATGAATAATCCTCATTCTATTTATCCATTACCCTGATAAGACTGGCATCGCTACACTCGAATGCAAGCCCTTCCGCCCCGGCGGATCGGCCCGGTTCGCGGCCCAGCCAATAACAAACACACGCGAGATGCCGACCATGTCCTTCGATCCCCAACCCTTTCGCCAGCAGTACCGCGCGGCCATCCGGCCCGGCTACAACCCCTGGCTGCACGCCGGCTTCGTCCTCGCCTACGGCGGCGCCTGGATCGTCTTCTTCCTCTCCCGGCTCGAGCAGCCGAGCCTGCTGGAATGGCTGACGGTGCCGGCCGCGCTGGTGTTCTTCAACTGGGGCGAGTACCGCATCCACAAGTCCCTCGGCCACCACAAGCACCCGCTGGGGCGGATGTTCTACAAGCGCCATACCGGCGACCACCACAGCTTCTTCGTCGCCGGCCAGATGCGCTACGAACAGGCACGCGACTGGCGGGTGATCCTGTTCCCGGCCTGGCTGGTGGTGGTCTTCAGCCTCGGCGCGCTGCTCGCCTGGAGCCTGCTCGGCCTGCTGAACGACAACCTCGCCGCGCTGTTCGCCGCGACCCTGCTGCTGGGCTACCTCAGCTACGAGATCTTCCACGCCTGCGAACACCTGCCGCCGGAGCATCCGCTCAGCCGCCTGCCGTGGATCCGCCACATGCGCCGCCTGCACGAACTGCATCACCGTCGCGAGCTGATGCAGACGCACAACTTCAACCTGGTCTTCCCGTTGATGGACTGGTGCTACGGCACCCTCCACTGGGAAGCGGAACCCGCCGAGGAGCGCGCCATGACCCGCATGCAGCACCAGATCGAGATCGCCCGCGGGCCCGAGGCGACCCTCGCCTACGCCGCCAGCCCGGGGCTCTGGCCGGAATGGCATCCCTCGTCGTTACGGGTCGACGGCGCCTCGGGCCCGCTGCCGGCCGGCGCGCGCTTCGAGGAGGACATCCACGCCGGCGGCCGCGCCGGGCACCTGTCCTGGACGGTGGTCGAGTACCAGCCGGGACACCTGTGGCGCGCCAACGCCCGTGGCGACCGGGGGCTGCACCTGCGCCTGAGCTACGAATGCCAGCCGAGCGCGGCCGGCACCCGCTTCGTGCGCACCCTGGAATACCGCTTCGATGGCTGGTCGATGCGCCTGGCCAACCTGTTCCTGCTGCGCCGTCGCATCGAACGCGAGTCGGAGGAGTCCATGCAGCGCCTGCGCCGGGTCGCCGAGGCGCGGATAGCGGTGGCGGAAAGCGTATGATCGAGGGCCGCGGGGGCGGATCGCAGAAGGACACCGATGAACAAGTTTGCCGAAATGACCACCTTCGTCAGCGTGGTCGACGCCCGTAGCTTCTCCGAAGCCGCCCGCCGCCTGGGCACCACCAAGTCGCAAGTCAGCCAGCGTATCCAGCAACTGGAGAGGCGCCTGGGCCGGGTGCTGCTGAACCGCACCCGGCCGCTGAGCCTCACCGACCCCGGTCGCACCTACTACGAACACGCCTGCCGCCTGCTACAGGAGCTGGAGCAGGCGGAAGCCTCGGTGCTCGACGCCGACGACGACCTGCGCGGCCAGTTGCGCCTCTCCGCGCCGCTGGCCTTCACTCCGCGCTACCTGGCGCCGCTGCTGGCGCGCTTCGCCGAGCGCCATCCGCAATTGCGGGTGGACGTGCAGGCCGACGATCGTTTCGTCAACCTCCAGGAACCGCGCTTCGACATGGCCCTGCGCATGGGCCGGCTGGACGACTCCTGCCTGGTGGCGCGGCCGATCACCGCCAACCGCCACCTGCTCTGCGCCAGTCCCGACTACCTGGCGCGGCATGGCGTGCCGCAGCATCCCGAGGAATTACAGGCGCACGACGGGCTGGTCTACTACAACCGCGAGCCCGGCGGCATGCTCTGTCTGCCGGTGGACGGCGAACCGGCCTCGTTCCGCATCCGGGTGAGGATGCGCACCGACTCCGGGCACCAGTTGCTCGAAGGTGCGCGCGCCGGGCTCGGCCTGGCGATCCTGCCGAGCTTCCTGGCCGCCGATGCCTTGCTGGCCGGCGAGCTGCTGCCGGTCCTGCCTGGCTACTCGCCGGACGGCGGGCAGGTTTCCGTGGTCTACCGCAAGACCCAACGGACGCCCCGGAAGATCCTCGTCCTCGGCCAGTTCCTCGAAGAGGAAATCGGCGATCCGGCGCCCTGGGACCGCGCGCTCATCGAGCGTGGCCTGTTGCCGCCGGGCTGAGTTCGGAAAAACCGAACCAGCGGTTCGCCTTCCGCTGTCTGTCGCCGAGGGCGCGCCGGGCATAGCGTTGCTCCCGTCAATCGATCTGGATACGGGAGAACCCCATGCACCAACCCGAAAACCCGGCGCGCCGCACCTTGCTGGCGCAGACCGTCGCCGGCTCCGCCGCGCTCGCCCTGGGCTCGCTGCTCGGCGGCGCGCCCGGCGTGGCCAGCGCCACGGCGGAAACGCCCCGCAAGGCCTTCGATGGCGGCAGGATCGATGTGCTGATCGTCGGCGGCGGCTCCGCCGGCGCGGTCCTCGCCCGGCGCCTGAGCGAGCGCGGCGACCGCCGGGTACTGTTGCTGGAAGCCGGCCAGGCCTATCCGGCCTGGGACTACCCCAGGATCATCGCCAGCAGCGACAGCGTCGGCGGCGACCCCGCCAGCGACTGGGGCTACCAGTCCCAACCGGGGGCGATCGGGCATCCGATCCATGCGATCCGCGGCAAGGTCCTCGGCGGCAGCTCGGCGATCAACGGCGCGGTGGCGATCCGCGCGCGGCGCGAAGACTTCGCCCGCTGGAACCTGCCGGGCTGGTCCTACGACGACCTGCTGCCGGCGTTCCGCCGCCTGGAGACCCGCCAGGGCGGCGACCCGGCCCTGCACGGCGGGGACGGACCGCTGCCGGTGCGGCAACTGAGCCGCGCCGATCTCTCGCCGATGCAGAGGGCCTTCGTCGACGCCACCCTGGCCAACGGTTTCAAGGCCATCGTCGATTTCGACGGCGCCGACGCCAACGGCGTCGGGCCGTACCCGATGAATGTCGTCAACGGTGTGCGCGTCAACACCGGCATGGCCTATCTCGACAACGCCGTGCGCGGCCGCGCCAACCTGTCGATCCGCGGCGACGCGCTGGTCGACCGGGTGCTCTTCGAAGGTAAGCGCGCGGTGGGCGTGCGCCTGGCCTCCGGCGAGGAAATCCACGCCGGCGAAGTGATCCTCAGCGCCGGCGCCTACGGCAGCCCGGCGATCCTGCTGCGCTCCGGTGTCGGCCCGGCCGACGAGCTGAAGGCGCTGTCGATCCCGTTGCTTGCCGACTTGCCGGTGGGCCGCCGGCTCAAGGACCATCCGTTCTACTACAACGCCTATGCCGCCCGGCCGGAGCGCATCGGCGCGCAGTCGCCGGTGATCGGCGCCAAGCTCTGGACCCATAGCTCGCGGGCGCAGAACGGCGAGCTGGACCTGCACATCACCGCCACCCACCTGTTCCCCGCCGAGATGAGCCCGACCGGGGTCGGCTTCGTCCTCGCCGTGGCCCTGACCCGGCCGCAATCGCTGGGCAGTGTGCGCCTGGCCAGCCGCGACCCGGCCGTCGCGCCGCTGATCGACCTGAACTTCCTCGCCGAGGCCGAAGACCGCGCGCGGTTGCTGGAAGGGGTCAAGCTGGCGCGCCGGATCGGCCGCAGCGAACCGCTCGCCGGGCTGATCCACGCCGAACTCGGACCAGGGCCCGAGGCACGCAGCGATGCGCAGATCGAAGCGGCGATCCGCGCCACCCTCGATACCTACCACCACCCGACCTCCAGCGCGCCGATGGGCCGCGCCGGCGAGCGCTGGGCGGTGGTCGACCTGGAGGGCAGGGTGCATGGCCTGCAAGGATTGCGGGTGATCGACGCCTCGATCTTCCCCGATGCCATTTCGGTGGCCACCAACATCACCACCATCGCCGTTGCCGAGCACCTCGCGCAGCACATCGCCTGACCGACCCAGGAGAACTTGCAGATGAACGGACACGCCAGACACTGGATCGACGGCGCATGGCTCGATTCCGCGCAGCGGGGACAATCCTTCGACCCGGCCAGCGGCCAGCCGATCGGCACCTACGCCGACGGCGGGCGGGCCGAGGCCGATGCGGCGATCGCCGCCGCTGTGCGCGCCTTCGAAGATGGTCCCTGGAAGGACGACCACGCGCTGCGCGCGACAGCCCTGGAGGAAATCGCCGCGGCCTTCGAGCGGCATGCCGATGCGCTCATCGACCTGCTTGCCCTGGAGAACGGCAAGATCAAGCCCGAGGCTGCCTTCGAGGTCGGCATGGTGCCGGGCAAGCTGCGCTACTACGCCGGCCTGGCGCGCAGCGAACGGGGCACCAGCGGCACGCCGCGCCCCGACGTGGTGTCGCTGGTGCTGCGCGAGCCGATGGGCGTCGCCGGTATCATCGTGCCGTGGAATTCACCGGTGGTGCTGATGATCCGCTCCCTGGCGCCGGCGCTGGCCGCCGGTACCACCACGGTGGTGAAGATGCCGGGGCAGACCGCGCAGACCAACGCCCTGGTCGCGCGGATCATCGCCGAAGCGCCGTCGCTGCCTGCCGGGGCGGTGAACATCTTCAGCGAATCGGGTTCCGAAGGCGCCCGGCGATTGATCGACGCGGCCGAGGTGCCGGTGATCAGCTTCACCGGCTCGAGCGCCACCGGCCGAGCGATTTCCGCCGCCGGCGCGCGGCACCTGAAGCGCTTCGGCCTGGAACTGGGCGGCAAGACACCGCACCTGGTGTTCGACGACGCCGACCTGGACGCCGCCTTGCCCGTGCTGGAGAAGTCGCTGACGGTGTTCGCCGGGCAGTTCTGCATGACCGGTTCGCGCCTGCTGGTGCAGCGCGGCGTTGCCGAACGGCTACGCGAACGCCTGGCGCAGCGCCTGGAAAACCTGCGCGTGGGGCCGGCGGCGGACCCGCGCAGCGACATGGGGCCGCTGATCGACAAGGCCAACGTCGAGCGCGTCGAGCGAGCCGTACGCCAGGCCATCGCCGCCGGCGCGCGGGTGGTGGTCCGCGGCGGCCCGGTAACCGAGGGCGAGCTGGCGGCCGGCGCCTTCTACCGTCCGACCCTGCTGGAGGTCGATGATCCGGACCTGGACATCGTGCAACAGGAAACCTTCGGACCGGTGCTGACCCTGCAGGTATTCGACCGCGAGGAGGAGGGCGTCGCCCTGGCCAACCGCAGCGAGTACGGGCTGGCGGCCGGGGTCTGGACCCGCGAGGTCGCGCGTGCCTTCCGGGTGGCGCGGAAGATCCGCGCCGGCACCGTGTGGATCAACGACTGGGCCAAGGTCTACGACGAATTCGAGGAGGGCGGCTACCGCCAGTCCGGCCTCGGCCGGCTGAACGGGGTCGCCGCCCTGGACGACTTCGTCGAGTACAAGCACATCAGCCTGACCACCGGCGCGGCCTGAGCCTGGGCGAGCGGTGCGGCCGACGGCGCCGCCCGCTACTCCCAGGAGCGGGAATACACGTGTTCGCGGAACAGCTCGGGCAATCCGGAAACCTGCTTGAAACGCAGCACCTCGTCATTGTCCATGCCCAGTTCGCGGGCCACGTCGGCCTCGCTCCAGCCGGCCTTGAGCAGGGTCACCACGATCGCCGTCATCGGCAACACGCCGTGCACGCCGCGTGCGCGGTTGTGGCGGATGGTGGCGGCGATGCGCTCGCTGTCGCCTTCGCGCCCGGCGCGTATCGCGGCGATCGGCAGGTAGCCGTGCAGACGCTGGCGCAGCGCGCCCTTGGCGCTGCCCACGCGCAGGCGGTGGAAGCCGTCGACCACCTCGTAGCGCCCGTCGGCCTGCGGATAGGCGACGATGGGCTGGGTGAATCCGTCGGACTCGATGGACAGCCTCAGCAGTCGCATCTCCGGCGGCGCGACGGTATTGGGGTTGTAGTCGTTGCCGGCGACGCGCTCGGCACGCACCCACTGCACGCAATCGACCGGCTCTTCGGCGAACGGACTGTGCGCGTGGAGCAGCCGGCGGATCCGGTTGATGGCTTCAATCCGCTCGGCAAGCGGCAACCCGTGCAGTTCGCCGAACAGCGCCTCGGCTCGCTCCGTCAGTGTCTTTGTCTGTGCCATGGGCTTTCCTCATGAGCGTCACCCAGCTACCCCGGGTGGAATGCACGGCGAAGCCGTGCGGTTCGAGAAGGCGCGCGCAGGCCAGGGGCGCGCGGGTGGTACAGGCCAGCCCGAGTTGGTCGACATGTCCGAGGACCCGCTCGCGCAGGGTGCGGAACAGCCCGCGACCGCGCGCTTCCGCACGCAGGTAGGCATCGCGCAGGCGAACCACGTCGGGATGTTGCTCCAGGCTGACGAACCCCAGTATCCGCGTGTCCCCCTGGCGGCGGAGCACGAACCAGCGGTGGTAGGGACCGTCGCTCAGCGGGTAGCCGCCGCATTCGCGGCGCACCCGGGCGCTGGCGAAGAAGCGGCCCATGCTGGCGAAGAAGGCGGCCTCGTCGTCGAACGAGCGCCACTGCAGGATCTCGCAGTCTTGCGGGCGGATCACGAGCGCTTCTCCCGACCGGGGACCAGTCTGTCGATATCGGTCTGGGAGAAGCCGAAGGACAGCGAGCGGGCCATGTCCTGCTTCAGCAGGGATAGCGCAATACGCCGCCAGGACGGCTGCTTGCGACGATTCTCCAGGGCCGGGATCCCCGCGTCCGGCCAGATGGCAAGGGGATAGTCGTGCTGCTTCCACCAGAGGATGAAACGCTCGATGCGCCGCTGGTAGATGCCGCGCAGAGGCGGCGGCATGCTGCGCAGGAGGAACTGGCTGTACTCGCGCCAGGTGCCGAAGGAGGGCGGCAGGCCAAGGCCGCCACGGTAGCCGAGGAAGCGCTGGCGACAATAGCGCGCCCCATAGTTGGCGCCGGCGACGCGCCGGACTACCTTGAACCAGGTGCGTGGCTCGATCCGGTGGAACAGGTCGAGGCCCTTGCGCTGGTCGTCGCCATAGGGCTGGCAGATGCGCATCTGCGAGAACGGCACGCCGGCGCGGTACATCTGGTCGTAGAGGCGGTTATAGGCGTAGCCGTGGTCGGCGACGCAACGCCAGAGATCCTCGAAACGCCAGTCGTAGATCGGGAAGAAGCTCACCGCCTGCGGGTTGGCCCGGTCGCGCGCGCTCCAGGCCAGCGGCGCGGAGCCGCCCGGCGGCGTCCAGGCGCATTGTTTCGCCCGGCTCCTGCGCTTGACCGCCAGGTAGCGATTGAGCGATTCGTCCGAACGGATGCCGACCAGGAACGCGGTAGGCTCTTCCCTGGCCAGCCAGGCGTTGAAGCCGGCGACGAACTCCTCGAACTCCATGCGGTAGCGGTAGAAGGGGAAGAACGCCGGGTCGCTGATCACCCCTCGCTGCTTCGGTAGCGGGCGCACCCAGTCGGCCTCGGCGCCGGGCTCCCAGCAGCACCAGTAGGGTTCCTCCAGGCTGGAGGCGTTGCGCAGGTTGAGTGGCAGGCAGACCCACCAGGGGCGTACGTCGGGACGCCCGAGCATCTCGCTGACGTGATCGATGGTGGCCTGGTACTGCCCCTCCAGGTCGATGAACAGTACGTCCACCGGGCTGCGTCCCAACTCGCGTGCCACGTCCAGCGCCAATTGCAGGGTGACCGAGCTGTCCTTGCCACCGGAGAAGGCGACACAGACGCGCTCGAAGTTCCGGAATACCAGTCGGAGGCGGGATAGGGTTGCGGCATGCACATCGGCATCCTGGTAATGCTTGCCTGCCATGGGTGCGAACCTCTTCTTTTAATAACTATTGAGGGAGACCGTTGCGACGACGGTCCATGTGCAATGTTTGTTTCGGAGTTTCTCCAGGCTATTTTTTCGAGAGTCGCGGCAGCCGGCACGTTCGGCGACGTTGGACTCCGAATCAGTGGATAACGGAAATATGTCCAGGCACTTGGCAGAGCGACGACCAACAGGCCCGACAACTGTCGTGCAGGAACTTTTTCAATGCTAGGCGAAGCCGTGGTTCGAGTTGTTGACTTGTCGCAAGACGGATTCTCCGAACAGCATCGGCGCAGCGCCCACTTGCAACGAGAGTGCGCACGCCGCCGTTGGCACTCGTCTGCGCACCGGACTTCTGAGCGGCGGCGGAAAAAGCTTGCTGCGCAAGGAGAAGCGCCTGCGGGTGAACATGGAAATTGCCCGGGAAAAGTCGACGGTAATTATTCGTTGAATAACAGGGAAGTGCATACTTCCAACTTGGAAGTTAACTGCATGGAACCATCCATGCATTACACGGATGACGGTTTTTATTATAAGTCCAAACTGGCGAAGACAAGCAAGAGAGGCCGGGATGCCAGAGTTCCATAGTCGGAAATACAAGCGTTGCAATGTCGACGGATAGCGCGAAGAGGCGGCGGTACCCTGCGAAACGAGGCAATTCCCCGAATGGCGGGCACTCGAACGGATTTATAAGTCCGCCGTTCGGCGTTCACCTCGACGCCTGTGCACGGGATACTTATATCGGTGGTTCGCACCACTGATTATCGATTTGAACTCGTTCGAGTCTTTACCGCGTTCCCGGCCGAAATAAAAGGCGGGTGGACGATTATTGCCTCACACAAGGAACATAGGCATGACCAGAACTTCGAACCCATGCGCAGTGGTATTGGCCTTTGCGGCAATTGCCGCTTCGGGAACCGCGATGGCGGCAAACACTATCACATTCAGCGGCGAAGTGACCGACCAGACCTGCCAGGTCGCGGTCAACGGCTTCACCGACCCCACGGTGATCCTCGACAGCGTACCGGTGAGCGCCCTCGATGGCGCAGTGGGCCGCAGCGCCGGCGAAACCGCCTTCACCCTGCAACTCACCGATTGCGTCGCGCCGACGGCCGACGAGCATTTCACCACCCTGTTCCAGGCCACCAACCCCAGCGCCGCCGGGAACCTGGTGAACACCGCCGCCAGCGGCGCGACGGGCGTGGCGCTGCAATTGCTCGATAGCGTCGGCGGCAACCCGGTCGACCTGGCCGGCGGCGCGGCGGTGCCCGCCGGCGATATCGTGCTCGCCAACGGAGCCACCAGCACCAGCTACGACTACGCGGTGCAGTACGTCTCCGAAGCGGCGACCGTGACGCCCGGTCCGGTACTCGGCGCCGTGACCTACACGTTGCGTTACGAGTGAATGCCGGCGGCGCATGCGCCGCCCCTTCCTTTTCCCAGCACTAAAGCCGGGCCCGGTCGCTGGACCGTGCCCGGCCAGGTAAGCCGCATGCCCAGACATTCGTACCGATCCGGCAGGACATCGGCGCTTCTGCTCGTCCTGCTGGCGAGCATCGCCCAGGCGCGGGCAAGCGTGGTGGTGACCGGGACCCGGGTGATCTATCCCGGCGAGGCACGGGAGAAGACCGTGCAACTGAGCAATCGCGATGCGTTTCCCAACGTCGTCCAGGCCTGGGTCGACATCGACGCCCCGGACGCGCCGCCGGACCAGGCGGACGCGCCGTTCCTGGTCAACCCGGCGGTATTCCGCATGGCCCCGGACAGCGGCCAGACGCTGCGCATCGTCTACACCGGGCAGGGCCTGCCGGGCGATCGCGAATCGCTGTTCCATCTCAACGTCCTGCAGATCCCGCCACGCAACAGCAGCCATGCGGATCGGAACCAGATGCTGCTGATGCTGCGCAATCGCCTGAAGCTGTTCTACCGCCCGGCGGGCATCCAGGGCCGTCCCGAGGACCTGCCCGGGCAACTGCGTTTCGCACTGGTCCGGCGCAGCGCCGGCTGGGCGGTGCGGGTGGACAACCCGAGCGGCTACTACGCCTCGTTCGCCAGCGCCACGCTCAGCGTCGGCCAGCGCCGCTGGCGCTTGCGCAGCGGCATGCTGGAGCCGCGCAGCCATGCCGAATGGCAGGCCGAAACCCGAGAAGCCCTGCCGCCGGGACGCGTGCGCCTGCACGCGCTGCTGATCAACGACTACGGCGCCCATATGGATATCCGTCATGACCTATCGCCATGAACGCCGCTGCCGCACCGGCACGGCCCTGATGGCGGGCGGCATGGCGCTGGCGGCGAGCGCCTTCGGTCATGCCCAGCCCGGCTACGAATTCGATGATCGCCTGTTGCTCGGCTCTTCCCTGGGCGGCGGCGACCTGTCGCGCTTCAACCAGGACGGTCGGATCGATCCGGGTCGCTATCACGTGGATGTCTACCTCAACGAGCGCTTCGCCAGCCGCAGCGAAGTGAGTTTCCGCGCCAACCCCGCCAGCGGCGCGGTGGAGCCCTGCCTCGACGAAGACTTCCTGCGCCAGCGCCTCGGCGCCAAGCCTGGTGACGATCCGCGCAAGAGCGGCGACGGGCGCCACTGCGCCTTTCTCGGTGCACGCCTGCCCGGCTCGCGGTTCAGCCTGGACGTCGCCCGCCTGCGCCTGGATCTCTCGGTGCCGCAAGCCTTGCTCGACCTCAAGCCGCGCGGCTACGTCAGCCCCGAGGAGTGGGACGCCGGCGACAGCATGGGCTTCGTCAACTACGACACCAACCTCTATCGCTCCGAATACCGCGGCGGCGAATCGGGACGATCGGACTACGCCTATGTCGGCCTGAACAGCGGCATCAACCTCGGCCTGTGGCGTTTGCGCCACCAGTCCAACTACACCTATTCCCGCTACAACGGGCAGGCCAGGCGCAAGTGGAACGGCATCCGCACCTATGCCCAGCGCGCCTTGCCGGCCTGGCGCAGCGAACTGACGGCGGGGGAGAGCTACACCGCCGGCAACCTGCTCGGCAGCATCGGCTACCGCGGCCTGAGCCTGGCCACCGACGACCGCATGCTGCCCGAGTCCCTGCGCCGCTATGCGCCGCAGGTGCGCGGCACAGCGGCCACCGCGGCGCGGGTGGTGATCAGCCAGAACGGCAGGAAGATCCGCGAGGTGAATGTCGCCCCCGGTCCGTTCGTCATCGACGATCTCTACGACAGCGCCTATGCCGGCGATCTGGATGTCCAGGTGTTCGAAGCCGATGGCAGCGTATCGAGCTTCAGCGTGCCGTTCGCCTCGGTCCCGGAGTCCATGCGTCCCGGCCTGTCGCGCTACAGCTTCACCCTGGGCCAGGCGCGCCAGTACGGCGACGGCGACGACCTGTTCGCCGACTTCACCTACCAGCGCGGCATGAGCAACGCCCTGACCGCCAACCTGGGACTGCGTGTCGCCGACGACTACCTGGCCATGCTGGGCGGCGGCGTCCTCGCCACCCGCTTCGGCGCCTTCGGCCTGAACAGCACCTATTCCAGCGCACGCGTCGAGGATGGCGCGCGCAAGCAGGGCTGGCGCATCGGGCTCGACTACAGCCGGACCTTCCAGCCCACCGGCACTACCCTGACCCTGGCCGGCTACCGCTATTCCACCGAAGGCTACCGCGAACTCGGCGACGTGCTCGGCTCGCGCGACGCACTGCGCCACGGGGACACCTGGGATTCCGGCAGCTACAAGCAGCGCAACCAGTTCAACCTGCTGGTGAGCCAGGCCCTCGGCGGTTACGGCAACCTCTATCTTTCCGGCTCCTCCAGCGATTTCTACGACGGCAAGAGCCGCGACACCCAATTGCAGTTCGGCTACTCCAACACCTGGGGGCAGTTGAGCTACAACCTCGCCTGGTCGCGGCAGACCACCACCTACTACCAGGAGCAGGGCGACCAGGACCCTGGCGTCGAGCTGCTCCGGCGCGACCGGCGCAGCGGCCAGCGCAACGACACCCTGACCCTCAGCGTCTCCATGCCGCTGGGTTCTTCCAGTCGGGCGCCGACGCTCAGCGCCATGGCTACCCGGCGCTCCGGCGACAGCCGTGGCGGCAGCCTGCAAACCGGGCTGAACGGTACGCTGGGCGACGAGCGTACCTGGAGCTACGCGCTGTCCGCCAACCGCGACAGCGAGGTCGCCGACACCACCTGGAACGGCACGTTGCAGAAGCAGGCGGCGCTGGCCACCGTGAATGCCGGCTATGCCCAGGGCGATCGCTACCGGCAATACAGCGGCGGCATCCGTGGCGCGCTGGTCGCCCACCGCGACGGGCTGACCCTGGGCCCCAGCGTCGGCGATACCTTCGCCCTGGTCGAGGCCAAGGGCGCCAGCGGTGCCGCGATACGCGGCGGGCAGGGCGCGCGCATCGACGGCAACGGCTATGCGCTGGCTCCCTCGCTGTCGCCCTATCGCTACAACCCGATCTCCCTCGATCCCGTTGGCATCGATCCCGACGCCGAACTGCTGGAAACCGAGCGCAAGGTCGCGCCCTACGCCGGTGCCAGCGTGCGCGTGACGTTCAGGACGCTGACCGGCCATCCGCTGCTGATCCAGGCGCGGCGCGAGGACGGCAGTGTGCTGCCGCTCGGCGCCGTGGTGGTCGACGACGGCGGGGCGGCCATCGGCATGGTCGGGCAGGGCGGCCAGGTCTATGCGCGCGCGGAAAACCAGCGGGGCAGGTTGCTGGTGCAATGGGGAACGGCACGGCAGGAGCGTTGCGAGCTGCCCTACGACCTGGCCGGCGCGCCCCGCGACCAGGTGCTGATCCGCCTGCGCGGCACCTGCCGGGCAGCCGCCATCGATTCCAACCCGGAGACCGCCAGATGAACCACATGATTCTCCTGTCGTCCGCGCTGGCCCTCGGCGTGTCGCTGGGGTTTCCCGCCAGCGCCCAGGCAACCTGCTACCGGGTCACCTCGGTAGGCAGCGAGACGACCACCTCGACCACCCAGATCCGCCCCGGCGAAGGCACTGCGGGCAGTTGGACCGGCGCCTGCGACACCTGCAATGGCTCGCTCGGCCTGCCCAGCGTGGTCAACGTCAGCGACGAGAGTTTCCAGCCCTATCCGACGCTCATCGCCAGCGCGGTGGCGCCGCTGACCCAGTACGGCGCCACCGGCGGCTACGACCCCGAGCGGGTGTTCTTCCGCTGTAGCGCCGGGGACGCCGTCTACGAGATGTTTTCTACCAACGGCGACGATCTCTATAGCGGCTACTACACCGGCGCCGACACGGTGGGCAACGACATCGGCCTGCAGGATGCCTACCGGACCGCCTGGCCCAACGTGCTGCTGCGCCTGACCAACGTCGAGACGGGGGAAACCATCACGCCGATCTGGAAGGAGCGCCAGCTCTCCGGGCTGGACATCGACTCGCGCGGCTTCCAGCTGGTCAAGGCGAAGAACCTCGCAGCGGTACGCGCCGAGCTGTACAGCGCGCCGCTGGAGGCGATCCGCTACTACTCGCCGACGATCCTCTCGCAGCCCTATTCCTACACCCAGCCGGCGGCCTACATCGCCATCAAGGGGCCGGGCCTGACCGCGCCGACCGTCGGCCAGGCGCACGTGGGCGGCAACTGGGGCGGCTGGTACAGCAACTGGCCGGGTGCCATCGGGCTGTACCGCTACGTGACCCTGAAACGCTATCCCACCTGCGCGGTGATGACGGTCACCCCGCACGTGCAGTTCCCGCCCATCACCCTGGCCGAGATCGATAGCGGCGGCGTGCGCGAGGCGCCCTTCGAACTCACCTTCAAGTGCCAGAGCGGCATGACCAACGGCACCGGGGCCGGCGCCACGGCGCTGGGCATCCGCGTGTCCAGCGGGGCCCTGGCGGCCAGCCCGGCGCTGGGCCTGGTCAACGCCAGTGGCGGACTGTCCTACCTGCTCTCCGACCGTTACGGGGAGCCGGGCATTGCCCGTGGGGTCGGCATCCGCATCTACCGCGACGGCACGCCGATGACGCTCCTGGCCAACGAGAACTCCGCCGGCGGCAGCAACGCCGAGGCCACCGGCTGGTACCCCGCCATCGGTGGCGCGACCCAGGCCAACGGCGGTAGCGGCGGCATCGACCTGTACCGCGAAACCTTCCGCGCGCGCCTGGAGAAACTCGCGCTCGGCAGCCAGCCCGGCGTCACGGCGGGGCGAGTCGAGGCCACGGCGCAGGTGGTTATCCGTGTCCAGTAGGCGCGCGCTCGCGCTGCTGGCCATGCTTTGCCTCGCGCCGACGAGCGAGGCCGGAGTGACCGCGGAGCGCACCCGCCTGGTGTTCGTGGAGGGCCAGCGCGAGGCCTCGTTGCTGCTGGTCAACCAGAATCCCTACCCGGTGCTGGTGCAGGCGTGGGTCGATGACGGCGCCCTCGACGGCGAACCGGATACCGCGCTGGCTCCGTTCCTGCCGCTGCCGCCCGTATTCCGCCTGGAGCCGGGACGCCAGCGCAGCCTGCGCCTGCTGGCTACCGGCCAGGCCCAGGCACGGGATCGCGAATCGCTGTACTGGCTGAACATCTACGAGATCCCCCCGCAAGCCACCGCCGAGGCCGCTGGCCGGCCCCGACTCACGGTCACCCTGCGAACCCAGATGAAGGTGCTGTACCGCCCGCACGGCCTGCATCCGCACGCTGAGGACGCGGCCGCCGAACTGGGCTTCGCGCTGCGCGACGAGACCCTGCGGGTGGACAACCCGACGCCGTACTTCGTGTCCCTGGCGGGGCTGGCGCTGGAGATAGGGGAGACGCGCCTGGATCTGCCCGGAACGCTGCTGGCTCCGCGCTCGCAACGACGCCTCGGCCTGCCGCGGCGGGTGGACGGCGGGACGCGCGGCGAGGTGGCGTTCGACTGGATCGACGACAACGGCGTCAGCCGCCAGGAAAGGAAAGCTCTACAGTGAACAGTTCCCCACAGGCTCGCCAGCACGAGCACCCGCCGGCCGTTGCCGCCTCCCTGGCCGGCGACCTGCGCCTGGCCCGGCGTTTCCAGGCCGCCCTGGCGCGCGGTCGGGTGCGCCTGGACTGGCAGGCCGTACGGCATGCCGGGCATCCAGAATGGGAGCCGCTCTACCGGGAAACCCTGCTCAGGGTCACGGCCGCCAGCGGCGAGCCGCCGTTGCCGACCCAGGAACTGATCCTGGCGCTGGAGCGGCTCGGCCTGATACGCCTGCTCGATCGCTGCGTGCTGGGCACGGTCCTCGACCGGCTGAACGCCGAGCCTACCTTGCGCCTGGCCTGCAACCTGTCGCGCCAGAGCGCGGCGATGGATGCCTGGTGGGAAGCCGTCTGCCGATGGCTGGCCGCCCGTCCGCAGGTGGCACGGCGGCTGACGCTGGAGCTGACCGAGACCGCCGTGGGCGAGAGAGTCGCGACCCGGGAGTTCATCCGACGCCTGCGCGAACATGGCGTGCGCATCGCGATAGATGACTTCGGCGCGGCGCACAACAACCTGGACTTCGTCCTCGATGCCCGTCCCGACGTGATCAAGATCGATTGCCGGTATACCCGCGAAGCACGTCGCTCGGCGAAGGGCGCCGAAGTGCTGCGCCACCTGCTAGCCCTGTGCCGCGAACTGGCGCCCTGCGTGGTCCTGGAAGGTCTCGAGGAGGACGATGCGTTCGCCCGGCTGCCGACCGGGGACGTCTATCTCCAGGGCAACGCGATCGCGCCGCCGATGCGGGTCGAACCGCCGCTGTCCGTACGCCGGCCGAAGAGCCGGGCGCGGATCGAGGCGCTGGCGAGCCGCCAGGGGTGACCGGGGAGGGCCCCCGGCCTGGCACGGTCGGCGAAAAATCTGAACGGTCGGCCAGCGGCGCCGTCACAGCAGCGACGAGGCCGAGGTGCGTTGTGCCGAAGTCCCGGCATTTTTTCCCTGTCACGCCAACGGAGTCGACCATGAACAGAGCAATCAGCCTTCCCCTCAAGGGAGCCGCCTGGCTCCTGCTGGTCCTGGCCCTGCCTTTCGCCAACGCCCAGGACATGAACAAGACCGCGCCACAGACCTTCGTCAGCGAGGCCTCGGCGGCCGGCGTGGCGGAAATCGAAGCCGGCAAGATGGCGCTGGAAAAGAGCACCGCCGCCGATGTGAAGGTATTCGCCAAGCAGATGATCGACGACCACGGCAAGGTCAACGCCGAACTGCGCAGCCTGGCCGAGCGCAAGAAACTGGAGGTCGAAGACGACGCCAGCCTGACCGACAAGGCCAAGGCGACCCTGCTCGACCTGCGCGACGCCTCCTTCGACCCGGCCTACGCCAACAACCAGGTGGCGGCCCACGAGAAAGCCGTGGAACTCTTCACCCAGGCCGCAGACAACCTCACCGACCCGGAACTGCAGGCCTTCGCCAAGACCCACCTGCCGGCCCTGAAGCACCACCTGGAAATGGCCCGCGCGCTGGCCAAGGCGCACCCATCCAAGTAACGCCCCCGCGGGCGGAGCCTGGCCAGGCATGAGCTTCAGCCTGTGGTTGCTGGTACTGGGCTGCATCCTGCTGACGCTCGGCCTGGCCTCGGCCTACCTGCGCCTGCTGCCGGTCAGCACCTCGTTCCTCTACCTGCTGTTCGGCCTGGCCATCGGCCCGGCCGGGCTGCATGCCTGGCGCAGTGGCCTGGCGGACATCAGCGGCTGGTTCGAACACCTCGCCGAGGCGGCCCTGCTGATCTCGCTGTTCATCGGCGGCCTCAAGCTGCGCCTGCCGCTGCGCTCGCCGGCCTGGACCGCCGCCTGGCTGCTGGCCGGACCGGTCCTGCTCGGCTGTATCCTCGGCCTTACCCTGGGCGCGCATTTCCTGTTCGGCCTGGACTGGGGGCTGGCCTTGCTGGTCGCGGCGATCCTCGCGCCCACCGACCCGGTGCTGGCCAGCGACATCCAGGTCAACCACGCCGGCGACGACGATCGCCTGCGCTACGCCGTATCCGGCGAGGCGGGACTCAACGACGGCATCGCCTTTCCCTTCGTCATCGCCGCCCTGCTGCTGATCGGTCAGGGCGGCGGCCTGCCTGGCGAGTTCGACCGCAGCGGCCTGGACTGGCTGCTGCGCGACGTCCTCTGGGCCATCCCCGCCGGATTGCTGGTGGGCTATTGCCTGGGCCATGGCCTCGGCCGCCTGGCCATCCACCTGCGGGCGCGGCACACCGACACCTCGGTGTCGGCCAACGACTTCCTCGCCCTGGCGCTGATCGCGCTGTCCTATGTCGGCGCCGACGCGCTGGGCGGCTGGGGCTTCCTCGCCAGCTTCGCCGCCGGGATCGGCCTGCGCCACGCCGAGGTGGCGACGCTGGGACACGCCTCGGCACCGGCCGAGGCGCAGGCGGCCGCCGCCGACGTGCGCGAGGCCGGGCAGGCCAGCGGCGCCATCGAGTATGGCGCCGACCGCAGCGAACACCCGAAGGTGGCGGCCGGCGCGGTGATGCTCGACGTGCTCTCCTTCGGCAACCTGCTGGAGCGCTCGCTGGAAGTGCTGCTGGTGACCCTGCTCGGCGCCATGCTCTACCAGCACTGGGACTGGCGCGCGCTGCCGCTGGCGCTGCTGCTGTTCTGCGTGTGCCGGCCGGCGATGGTCTGGCTGCTGGTCGGCCGGCGGCTGATGCACCCGGCGCAGCGGCGCCTGCTCGGCTGGTTCGGCATCCGCGGCATCGGCAGCCTGTACTACCTCAGCTACGCGCTGAACCAGGGGCTGCCTACGGCGCTCGCGCATACCGCCAGCGACCTGGTGCTGAGCCTCGTCGCCCTGAGCATCTGCGTGCACGGCCTGAGCATCCAGCCGCTGCTGATGCGCCACGCGCGCAGCGTCAGTCGCCGCGATCGGGAATGATCGAGATCTTGCCGTTCTTCTCGAGGATGGCGAAGCGGATCTGCTCCATGCGTTCCAGGCCCTGGGTCTCGCGGGCGGCCAGGAGAATGTCTTCCTCGCGCAGGCGGGCCTCGGCCAGGCGTGCGTGCAATGGCCTGCCGTACTCGACGATGAGCGTCGGCGAGCCCTCGATCAGGGTGTCGAGCTTCGGATGGCGCAGCTTGAGCAGGGACAGACCGACGTCGATGACGATCAGGGTGATGATCACCAGTACCGCGTTGACCAGCGAGAAGTCGTCGCCCAGCAGCGCCTGCTGGGTGGCTTCGCCGATGATCATCAGCAGCAGCAGGTCGAAGGTGGTGATGTCGGTCAGTGAACGCCGCCCGGCGATGCGGAAGAGTACCAGCAGGACCAGGTAGAGCGCGGCGGCTCGCAGTACGGAATCCATCGTGCGCCTCCTCGGAACGGATGACTCAGGGGTAGATGAACTGGTCGAAGGCCAGGCTTTCGCCGGCGAACTCCAGTCGACTGGCGACTTCGCCGAGCTGGTTCGGCAACAACGTCAGGAACAGGCTCAGGCGACCGTCTTCGTCGAGCCTTCCCTCCAGTTCCAGGCCACCCCGCCAGCTGTGACTGCGCAGCGGTTGCGGTTGCAGGCTCTGGATGCTGTGCGCCTGTAGCAGTCCGCCGCCCAGGCGCACGCCAACCTCGGTGCCCGGCGCGCCGCGCAGATCGATGCGCAGGCGGCTGGCGGCGCCGCTGCGTTCGAAACGCTCGTAGGCCAGGGTCAGCCTGCCGCTGTCGCTGACCAGCGTCCGCGAACTCAGAGGCCCGCCGGCGAACACTCCGGTCAGCGCCAGGAGGATCACCCCGAGCAGGACCCACAGGCCCGCCCGTTCGAAACGCCAGGCGCGGCGCTGGCTTTCCAGGCGCTCCGGGATCGGATACTCGCGCTGGTCGAACGCATCGTCTGCGGCGTCTTCTGGGGCAGGGCGCATGGCTGGCTCCTTCGCTCGCGGTCTCTCAGGCTGGACCCCGGTCGACGCGGTTGGTGCCGGCGGGCTTACCAGCGGTCCGCGCGGGTCGGGCAATCTGCACGATGAACAGGCGCCTTCCGGGCACTCTGCTGATCGCACTTTGCGATCAGCCCGCGCCCAATCGCCGTGGTCACGCTGCTCCGGCGCAAGCGGGGCGGACGGCGCGAACCTTGCAGCGAAGCCTTCCTGACAATCCGACAGGGAGAACCATGGTGAACGGAGAAAACAAGATCGTCCTGGTCCTCGAAGAACACGCCGACCAGCTCTGGCGGATCGAGGAATTCCTCCTTGATCGAGGCTACGCGGTGCTCAGCGCGGCGAGTCGCGACGAAGCCCTCGACCACCTGGCCTCGGACGCGGTGATCGACCTGTTCCTGCTCAGCGAGCAGCTCGAAGGTCCTCTGAGCGGCAGCATGCTCATCGAAACCAGCCTGCCGGTGCGCCCGCGGATGCGGGTGATCCTGCTCAGCGACAGCGCTCGCGTCGGCATCGACCCGGCGGCACCCTATCCGGTGCTGCTCAAACCAGTGACCCTGGAGGAACTGGGGAAAGCCATCGACCTGGTCCTGCACAGCGCGCCGGTCTGCCCCGGCGTCTGACCACCGAGGAGCCCGCCATGCCCAGCAGCAAGCCGCTCGCCGAGTACGCCCGCAAGCGCGATTTCCGCCAGACCCCGGAGCCCAGCGGCCGCAAGCCTCGCAAGGACAGCACCGGTCTGCTCCGCTATTGCGTCCAGAAGCACGACGCCAGCCGCCTGCACTACGACTTCCGCCTGGAGCTGGATGGCACCTTGAAGAGCTGGGCGGTGCCCAAGGGGCCGTGCCTCGACCCGGCGGTGAAGCGGCTCGCGGTGCAGGTTGAGGACCATCCGCTGGACTATGCCGATTTCGAAGGCAGCATCCCCCAGGGGCACTACGGCGCCGGCGATGTCATCGTCTGGGACCGAGGCGCCTGGACGCCTCTGGACGATCCGCGCGAGGGCCTGGAAAAGGGCCATCTCAGCTTCGCCCTGGATGGCGAGAAACTCTCCGGGCGTTGGCACCTGATCCGCACCAACCTGCGCGGCAAGCAGCCCCAGTGGTTCCTGGTCAAGGCCAAGGACGGCGAGGCGCGCAGCCTGGATTGCTTCGACGTGCTGAAGGAGCGTCCCGACAGCGTGCTCAGCGAGCGTACGCTGCTGCCCCGCCATGGCGAAGCCGCCACGCCCGCGGCCAGGCCGGCGCGACGCGGCAAGAGCGGGGGGAAGACGCCGATGCCCGAATGGATCGCCCCCGAGCTGGCCAGCCTGGTCGAGCAGCCTCCGCGAGGGGAGTGGGCCTACGAACTCAAGCTGGACGGCTATCGGCTGATGAGCCGCATCGAAGACGGCCACGTGCGCCTGCTGACCCGCAACGGCCATGACTGGACCGAACGCCTGCCGCACCTGGAGAAGGCATTGGCCGGGCTCGGTCTGCAGCGCAGTTGGCTGGACGGCGAACTGGTGGTCCTCGACGAGGAGGGTCGACCGGACTTCCAGGCCCTGCAGAACGCCTTCGAGGAAGGTCGCGGCGAGAACATCCTGTACGTCCTCTTCGACCTGCCGTACCACGAAGGCGAGGATCTGCGCGATGTCGCCCTGGAGGAGCGCCGCGCGCGCCTGGAGGCGCTGCTGGAAGGGCGCGACGAAGACCCGCTGCGGTTCTCCGCGACGCTCGCGGAAGACCCCCGCGACCTGCTGGCCAGCGCCTGCAAGCTCGGTCTCGAAGGCGTGATCGGCAAGCGTCTGGGCAGCGCCTACCGTTCGCGCCGCAGCAACGACTGGATCAAGCTGAAGTGCCAGTTGCGCCAGGAGTTCGTGATCGTCGGCTATACCGAGCCGAAGGGCTCTCGCCGGCATATCGGCGCCTTGCTGCTCGGCCTCTACAGCCCTGACGAGGAGCGCCGGCTGCGCTATGCCGGCAAGGTCGGCAGCGGCTTCACCGCGGCCAGCCTGAAGAAGGTCCGTGAGCGCCTGGAACCCCTCGCGGTCCGCTCCAGCCCATTGGCGAAGGTGCCGCCGGCGCGCGAGACCGGGTCGGTGCAGTGGGTGCGCCCGCAACAGCTGTGCGAGGTTTCCTATGCGCAGATGACCCGTGGCGGGATCATCCGCCAGGCAGTGTTCCACGGCTTGCGCGAAGACAAGCCGGCGCGCGAGGTGACCGGCGAGCGTCCCGCCGGCCCGCCGCCGCTGCGCGGCGCGCGCAAGGCCGGCGCCGGTGCGTCGCGGGCGGCCACCGCCGGCGTGCGCATCAGCCATCCGCAGCGGCTGATCGACCCGTCGATCCAGGCCAGCAAGCTGGAACTCGCCGAGTTCCATGCGCGCTACGCCGACCTGCTCCTGCGCGACCTGCGCGAGCGCCCGGTGTCGCTGGTGCGCGGCCCCGACGGAATCGGCGGCGAACTGTTCTTCCAGAAGCACGCGGCGCGCCTGAAGATCCCCGGCATCGTCCAGCTCGACCCGGCGCTCGATCCCGGTCATCCGCCGCTGTTGCAGATCCGCAGCGCCGAGGCGCTGGTCGGCGCGGTGCAGATGGGCAGCATCGAATTCCATACCTGGAACGCCAGCCTGGCCAACCTGGAGCGGCCCGACCGTTTCGTCCTCGACCTCGACCCGGACCCGGCGCTGCCGTGGAAGCGCATGCTCGAAGCGACCCAGCTGAGCCTGACGTTGCTCGACGAGCTGGGCCTGCGCGCCTTCCTCAAGACCAGCGGCGGCAAGGGCATGCACCTGCTGGTGCCGCTGGAGCGCCGGCATGGCTGGGACGAGGTCAAGGATTTCGCCCAGGCCATCTCCCAGCACTTGGCGCGCCTGATGCCGGAGCGTTTCTCGGCGGTTTCCGGGCCGCGCAACCGGGTCGGCAAGATCTTCGTCGACTACCTGCGCAACAGCCGCGGCGCCAGCACCGTGGCCGCCTACTCGGTGCGCGCCCGCGAAGGGTTGCCGGTGTCGGTACCGGTGTTCCGCGAGGAACTCGACTCGCTGCAGGGCGCCAACCAATGGAACCTGCGCAGTCTGCCGCAGCGCCTCGACGAACTCGCCGGCGACGATCCCTGGGCCGACTACGCCGGCACCCGCCAGCGCATCAGCGCGGCCATGCGGCGCCAGCTCGGGCGCGGCTGACCGTCCGCGAAAAAGGCGGAACTCCCCCGGCGCACAGGGCCTCCACCGTGCAACGAGATGCCGAGGAGGCCCCCGATGGATACCGCCTACCTGATCCTCGCGCTGCTGGTCCTGTTGCTCCTGGTGGATGCCTGGGCCATCAACAGCGTGCTCCGCAGCGACAGCTCCGCCAGTCGCAAGCTCGGCTGGTCGCTGCTGATCCTGCTCCTGCCCGTGCTCGGCCTGGTCCTCTGGGGCTGGACCGGCCCCCGTGGCTTGCGCCCGGTGACCTCACCGGAACACAGCAAGTGAACCCCACTGGAGACTGCCCATGAACAGCGAAACCTGTGCCTGTCCTAAATGCACCTGCCAGCCCGGCGCCGATGCCGTCGAACGCGACGGCCAGCACTATTGCTGCGCGGCCTGCGCCAGCGGCCACCCCCAGGGCGAGCCGTGTCGCGACGCCGATTGCCCCTGTGGCGGCACCACCCGGCCCCAGGTGGCGGAGGATCGCCAGCTGGACGATGCGTTGAAGGAGACCTTTCCCGCCAGCGACCCGATCTCGCCCTGAGGAGCGTGCCATGCCCGACCTGCAACTCGCGGATGAGGCCTCTCGCCTGGTGGCCTACCTGCGTAGCGCCGACCTCAGCCTGATCACCGCGGAATCCTGTACTGCCGGGCAGATCAGCGCCGAACTGTCGGCGGTGGCCGGCAGCGGCAAGGTGATGGAAGGCGGCTTCGTCGTCTATTCGCCGGCGGCCAAGCTTGCCCTGCTGGGGCTCGACCCGAACTGGCTGGAGCGTTTCAACCTGACCAGCGTGGAGGTCGCCGAGGCCATGGCCAGGGCGGCCCTGCAACGCAGTCCGGCGAGCGCCGCGCTGGCGGTCACGGGGTTGCTCGGCAGTGAAGCGAAGGACGGCATCCCGCCCGGTACCGTGTGCTTTGCCTGGGCCTTCCGGTTGCCCGCCGGCCTCGCCCTGTTCTCGCGCCGCGAGCGCTTCCATGGCGACCCCGCGCGGATGCGCCGGGAAGCCACCCGCTGGGCGCTGCGGCGCCTGCCCGAATTCCATCAACGCGCCTTGCGCGGCGAACGCGCCTGAGGCGTCCGACAGAGAGGAAACCACCATGAGCGAACAGCGACAGACCCTGCCGGCGCAGCACCAGGATCAACGTCCCGGCCACGAAAGCGAGATGCAGCCGAAGCCGGAGTTCGTTTCCGCCGATTACCGTCCGGCGGCCAAGCTGGAGGGTAAGGTGGCCCTGGTCACCGGCGGCGACAGTGGTATCGGCCGCGCGGTGGCGGTGGCTTTCGCCCGCGAGAAGGCGGATGTGCTGCTGGTCTACCTGGATGAGAACGAAGACGCGGCGAAGACCCGCGAGATCATCGAGTCGCTCGGCCGCCAGTGCCTGGCGTTCGCCGGCGACGTCGCCGACGCCGGCTTCTGCCGCCAGGTGGTGGACACGCTAAGGCAGAAATGGGGGCGCCTCGACGTGCTGGTCAACAACGCCGGCGAGCAGCATCCGCAGGCGCGCCTGGAGGACATCAGCGAAGAGCAGTGGGAGAAGACCTTCCGCACCAACATCTTCGGCATGTTCCAGTTGACCAAGGCGGCCCTGCCGCTGATGGGCAAGGGCGGGGCGATCATCAACACCACCTCGATCACCGCCTACAAGGGCAACCCCCAGCTGATCGACTATTCCTCGACCAAGGGCGCGATCACCTCGTTCACCCGGTCGCTGTCGATGAACCTGGTCAACCGCGGCATCCGCGTCAACGCCGTGGCCCCGGGCCCGATCTGGACCCCGCTGATCCCGTCCACCTTCAGCGCCGAGAAGGTCGCCCACTTCGGCGCGGATACGCCGATGGGCCGGCCCGGCCAGCCGGAAGAGCTGGCCGCCAGCTACGTCTACCTGGCCTGTAACGACTCGTCCTACGTCAGCGGCCAGGTGCTGCACGTCAACGGCGGTACGGTGGTCAACGGCTGAGGCGCCCCGGCGGCCGCGTTCACTCGCGTGCCGCCGCCGGCAGCAGGGGGTAGACCCGCACCGCGCTCAGACGCTGCGGGAACAGCAGGGGATAGCAGAGTTGCAGGCGAACGTGCGCCTCGCTGGTGCTGAGGGTTGGCGCGAAAGTGGTGAGCACGGTCCGGCCGGGTTGTCCGGCGTCTGAGAAATGAACCATGAAAGCCTGCATCGGAGCGCTCCTGCCGGAATACGGGAAAGGTCACTGCTCAGTGAAGCTGCGCTCCAGCTCTCGCGCCAGTTCGCGCACCGACCGTTGGCAACGGCACTCCTCCCGACTGACGCCGGCGCCCGGCGGTTCCGTCGTGCGGCCCAGGCGGGCCGCCGGCGAAAAAGAATGAACCATCGCGGCCGCCGTGACTCCGCTTCTAGGTAGCCGGAACGGCCGGCCGCGACGCAGACAAGGAGCACGGCGATGAAACGCGACTGGGGGTTGATCAGGGATCTGCTGGAGCATCTGGAAAGCCTTGGCTTCGGCCAGCACTGGGAAGCGCGCGAGCTGCCCGGTCATTGCCGCGAGGCGGTGGCCTACCACTTGCAGTTGCTCAACCAGGCGCAACTGCTCTGCGGCAGCGTCCAGCATTCCTGGACCGGCCAGGAGCACTGGGTGGTCCACCACCTGACCCTGGCCGGCCACGACCTGCTCGACCGCCTGCGCCAGGAAAGCGCGGCGGCCGCCGTGCCGGTACGCAAGAGCGCCTGAGAAAACCCCGCAAGCACCGGCCTGCAGCGGCGGGCCGGAAGGAAGCCCGGCGATGCCCGACAGCCAAGACCAGACCCCGAGCACGGTCCAGACCCTGAAAGCCAGCATCCTCGCCAAGCTGCGCTACAGCGTCGGCCGCGACCCATCCACCGCCTGCCCGCACGACTGGTTCGAAGCGGTGGCCCTGGCGGTGCGCGACCACATCATCGACCACTGGGAGGAGGCCACCCCGCAAGGCGAAGCGCCCGCGCGCAAGCGGGTCTACTACCTGTCCCTGGAGTTCCTCATCGGTCGCCTGTTGCTGGACAACCTCGGCAACCTCGGGCTGCTCGAGGAAACCCGCCAGGCCCTTGCCGAGCTGGGCGTCGACCTGCAGCGGATCGTTGCCCTGGAGCCGGACGCGGCGCTCGGCAACGGCGGCCTCGGACGCCTGGCGGCATGCTTCATGGAAAGCATGGCCAGCCTCGACATTCCCGCGCATGGCTATGGCATCCGCTACGAGCATGGCCTGTTCCGCCAGGTGCTGACCGACGGCTGGCAGCAGGAGCAGACCGAGACCTGGCTGGATTTCGGCAATCCCTGGGAGTTCGAACGACCCGAGGTCAGCTACTACATCGACTTCGGCGGCAGCGTGCAGGTCGACAGCGAGCACAGTGGCCGTGCCATCTGGCGGCCGGACGAGCGGATCCGGGCGATCGCCTACGACACGCCGATCGTCGGCTGGCGGCGTGCCAGCGTCAACACCCTGCGCCTGTGGCGCGCCCGCGCCGAGGAAGACCTGCAACTGGACCGTTTCAACGCCGGCGACCATATCGGCGCGGTGGTCGACGTGGTCAAGGCGGAGAGCATCTCGCGGGTGCTGTATCCGGCCGACAGCACCGAGGCCGGTCAGGAACTGCGCCTGCGCCAGGAGTACTTCTTCGTCTCAGCCTCGCTGCAGGACCTGCTCGACCGCCACCTGCGCCATCATCACGACCTGCGTAGCCTGCCGGAACAGGTGGCGATCCAGCTCAACGACACCCACCCGGCGATCGCCGTCGCCGAGTTGATGCGGCAACTGGTGGACGTGCACCAACTGGCCTGGCCGGACGCCTGGGCGCTGAGCGTGGCGACCCTGTCCTACACCAACCACACGCTGCTCCCGGAAGCCCTGGAATCCTGGCCGGTGGCGCTGATGGAGCGCCTGCTGCCGCGCCACATGCAGATCATCTACCTGATCAACGCCTTCCATATAGACGCGCTGCGCGCCCAGGACATCCACGACTTCGACCTGTTGCGTTCGGTCAGCCTGATCGAGGAGGGCCACGGCCGGCGGGTGCGCATGGGCAACCTGGCGTTCCTCGGTTCGCACCAGATCAACGGGGTATCGGCCTTGCACACCGAGCTGATGCGCGAAACCGTGTTCCATGACCTGCATCGCCTCTACCCGCAGCGCATCAGCAACAAGACCAACGGCGTGTCGTTCCGCCGCTGGCTGTTCCAGGCCAACCCGGGGTTGACCGAGCTGCTGGTGGAGACCCTCGGCGCCGACCTGCTGGACACCCCGGAACGGCGCCTGCCGGACCTCGAGGAGCACGTCGAGGACGCCAGGCTGCGGGCGCGCTTCGCCGAGCAGCGCCGGCAGAACAAGACCGCCCTGGCGCGCCTGGTGCTGGACAGCCTCGGCGTGGCGATCGAACCGGAAGCGCTGTTCGATGTGCATATCAAGCGTATCCACGAATACAAGCGGCAGTTGCTCAACCTGCTGCACACCGTGGCGCTGTACCAGGAGATCCGCAACGACCCGACCGCCGACCGCGTGCCGCGGGTGAAGATCTTCGCCGGCAAGGCTGCCGCCAGCTACCACCAGGCCAAGCTGATCATCAAGCTGGCCAACGACATCGCCCGCACCATCAACGACGACCCCACCGTGCGCGGCCTGCTCAAGCTGGTGTTCCTGCCCAACTACAACGTCAGCCTGGCCGAGGCGATCATTCCCGCGGCGGACCTCTCCGAGCAGATTTCCACCGCCGGGCTCGAGGCCTCCGGCACCAGCAACATGAAGTTCGCCCTCAACGGCGCGCTGACCATCGGCACCCTGGACGGCGCCAACGTCGAGATGAGCCAGCGGATCGGCCTGGAACACATGTTCATCTTCGGCCTCAGCGCCCAGCAGGTGGAGCAGCGCCGGCAAGCCGGGGAGCTGGAGATGGGCGGGGTGATCGCGGCCTCGCCGCGGCTGGAGGAAGCCCTGGAGGCGATCCGCAGTGGGCTGTTCTCGGCCGACGACCGCAGCCGCTACGAAGGGCTGGTGGACGGCCTGGTGCACGACGACCGCTTCATGCTCTGCGCCGACTTCGAGGCCTACTGGCATGCGCAGTGCCGGGTCGAGGAAGTCTGGCGCGAGCCCGATCGCTGGTGGCGCTCGGCGTTGCTCAACGTGGCGCGGATCGGCTGGTTCAGCGCCGACCGGACGATCAGCGAATACGCCCGGGATATCTGGAAGCTATGAAGGGCCTTACCAGAAGCCGGCCGGGTGACGGCGTTCGGGGCCCTCCAGGCGAAGGTCGAAGGCGCGGCGGAAGAATACCGCCAGCTCGCTGTCCAGCACCATCGGGTTGATCGACGCCAGCTCGGCCGGCAGGCTGTGCCATTCCTGGGCCCCGGCCAGGTACTGGCGATGGATGACCCGCTCGCCGGGAATCGCCAGCAGGCTGTAGTGGCTTTTCTCGCCTCCCGGCTCGCCGACTTCCAGGCGCAGGCGAGGATGGCCGTCCTCGTCGAGGTCGAGGTCCACGTTGCAGTCCAGGCCGTAGCTGCGCGCCTCTTCGCAGGAGTCGACGAAAAGCGGTTTCGCCACCTGTTCGACGAGAGAAATGAAATAGTGCTGGAATCGCACTTCGTCACTGTTTTCCATGGCGAGTTCCATTTGTTTTAAAGTTCGACGATTAATTATTGAATGGGTCTATCGGAATGTCAGGGGTTGCAATAGAAAAGAATAATTAAGTGCCTCCGCCTGGGCATTCTTCGGTATTCGCTCCATGATATTCGGGGTAGGGTTCCTGATCACTGTCTCCCGGTTCGAAATTCCATTCATGGCAATCGCGATCGGGTTCTTCGTTGCTTACCACGGGATCGCTGTAGGCCGGATGCTCGTAGGGTTTCATGGTGCTCCTCCGAGATGTGCGGGCTTTCATCTGACGCAATTCGGGGATTCCTGTCAATGCTGGCAATGGAATAAGGCAAGAATCTTTGAACCCTATGGATTGCGCTCGAAACATGCTGGCAAAGCGCTTCGCTTTCATTCGCTGAAAATAATCTGAACCACTGGCGAAACACCCTCTCAGAGTTAGGGCATGCGCAACGCATGCGTCCATGAAATCTGTTCTGAAGAGATTATTCGGAGGAAATAGAAATGGCACAGCATCAAGGTGGTAAAGGCAACTTCGCGGAAGACCCGAAACGTGCTTCGGAGGCCGGCAAGAAGGGCGGCCAGGCCAGCGGCGGCAACTTCAAGAACGATCCGCAGCGGGCCTCCGAGGCTGGCAAGAAAGGTGGCCAGCGCAGCCACGGCGGGAACTGATAACCGCGCAGTGAAGTGAATGGGGCGGAGCAGGGAGGCATCCGCCCCATTTTCATGCCCAGGATGAGGAGAGGAAACCGATGAGCGAGCAGAACAACGAGCAGCGCAGCCAGGCGGCCGGCACCGACACCGTCGACCGTGGCAACAGCAACGCCAAGCTGGAACAGCTGGAGGCCTATCGCGAGGACGCCACCGGAGAGGCCCTGAGCACCAATACCGGCACCCGCATCGCCGATAACCAGAACACCCTGAAGGCCGGCGAGCGCGGACCGTCGTTGCTCGAAGACTTCATCATGCGCGAGAAGATCACCCACTTCGACCACGAGCGCATTCCCGAGCGCGTGGTCCACGCTCGTGGCTCGGCGGCGCATGGCTACTTCGAGGCCTACGAGGACCTCAGCGACCTGACCAAGGCCGGCTTCCTCGCCGAGGCGGGCAAGCGTACCCCGGTCTTCGTGCGTTTCTCCACCGTGCAGGGGCCGCGCGGGTCCGCGGATACGGTGCGTGACGTACGCGGCTTCGCCGTGAAGTTCTATACCGACGAAGGCAACTTCGACCTGGTCGGCAACAACATGCCGGTGTTCTTCATCCAGGATGCGATCAAGTTCCCCGACTTCGTCCATGCGGTGAAACCCGAACCGCACAACGAGATTCCCACCGGCGCGTCTGCCCACGACACCTTCTGGGACTTCGTTTCGCTGACCCCGGAGTCGGCGCACATGGTCATGTGGCTGATGTCCGATCGCGCCATTCCGATCGCCTACCGCAACATGCAGGGCTTCGGCGTGCACACCTTCCGCCTGGTCAACGCGGCCGGCGAGAGCGTGCTGGTCAAGTTCCACTGGCGACCGAAGTCCGGGACCTGCTCGCTGGTCTGGGACGAGGCGCAGAAGCTCGCCGGCAAGGACCCCGACTTCAACCGGCGGACCCTCTGGGAGGACATCGAGAAGGGCGACTATCCCGAATGGGAGTTGGGCCTGCAGGTGATCCCGGAGAACCAGCAGGACAGCTTCGACTTCGACCTGCTCGACCCCACCAAGCTGGTGCCCGAGGAGTTGGTGCCGGTAAGGGTGGTGGGGCGGATGGTACTCAACCGCAACCCCGACAATTTCTTCGCCGAGACTGAGCAGGTGGCGTTCCACGTCGGCCACCTGGTCCCCGGAATCGACTTCACCAACGACCCGCTGTTGCAGGGTCGGCTGTTCTCCTATACCGACACCCAACTGCTGCGCCTGAGCGGGCCGAACTTCAACGAAATCCCGATCAACCGCCCGCTGTGCCCGTTCCACAACAACCAGCGCGACGCGCCGCACCGGCAGACCATCAACCGCGGCCGGGCTTCCTATGAACCGAACTCGATCGACGGCGGCTGGCCGAAGGAAACCCCGCCGGCGGCGCGCAACGGCGGCTTCTCCAGCTACCACGAGCCGGTCAGCGGCAGCAAGCTGCGCAAGCGCGCCGACTCCTTCGCCGATCATTTCAGCCAGGCCGCATTGTTCTGGCACAGCATGAGCGAGGCCGAGCAGGCGCATATCGTCGCCGCCTACAGCTTCGAACTGTCCAAGGTCGAGCGGCAATCGATCCGTGAGCGCGAAGTCAACCAGATACTCCTCAACATTGATCCGCAACTGGCCGCCAGGGTCGCGGCGAACGTCGGTGTGCAGCTCGCCGCGCCGGCCAACCCGGCACCGCAGCCGAAGCCGTCGCCGGCGCTGAGCCAGATGAACCTGCTGTCCGGCGACATCCGTTCGCGCAAGGTGGCGATCCTGATCGCCGACGGCGTCGCCGAGAGCGACGTCAGCGACCTGCGCGACGCGCTCCGCCAGGAGGGCGCGGACGCCAAGCTGATCGCCCCCAGCGCTTCGCCGGTGCAGGCTGAAAACGGCGCCGAACTGAACCCGGAGGGAACCTGGGACGGCCTGCCGTCGGTAGCCTTCGACGCGGTCTTCGTGCCTGGCGGCGCGGCCAGCAGCCAGGCCATCGGCGCTGACGGACGCGGCCTGCACTACCTGCTGGAAGCCTACAAGCACCTGAAGCCAGTGGCCTTCGCCGGCGATGCCCAGGCGCTGGCCAGCCAGCTTTCGTTGCCTGGCGACCCCGGCGTGCTGCTCGGCGCCACGGCCACCGATGTCTTCCCCGGCCTGCGCCAGGCATTGATGCAGCACCGGATCTGGCAGCGCGAGGCGGCGACCAAGGCGATCCCCGCCTGAGGAGCGCCGCTGGCGAATCCGATCGCACCTTCCCGTCGTCTCGTCGGTCACAGCTGGAAAGGGCGGCTGGCCGAGCGATTCGGCGGGAGGACCCGGATGACCTTGCGTTGCCTGATCGGCGGTTGCGACTGGTGCCGGCAACCGGCGTTGCGACTGGGTGAGGAAACCTTCGACTGCGAGCGCTGCCTGCGTTGCGGTGCCCTGCGCTACAGCGGGATACAACGCCGATGAGCGCCTGGGAGACGTTGTGGAAGATCCTCGGCGAGGAGTTCGCCGATCTCGCCGACTTCGAGCAGACCGCCCGCGCCGCGTTGCGCCTGCTGCTGGCGGCGGCGCTCGGCGCGGTACTCGGCTACGAGCGCGAGCAGAGCGGCAAGGCCGCCGGCCTGCGCACGCACATGCTGGTAACCCTCGGCGCGGCGCTGTTCGTCATGCCGCTGCAATTGCAGGGTGGCGGGGCGGACGCGCTGAGCCGGGTGATCCAGGGCACCGTCGCCGGCATCGGCTTCCTCTGCGCCGGCACCATCCTCAAGGCAGGTCGGGAAAGCCGGGTCAGGGGCCTGACCACCGCGGCGGGACTCTGGGCCAGCACCGCCATAGGCGTCGCGGTCGGACTCGGTCACCAGGGTACCGCGGTGCTCGGGACGGTCCTGGCGCTACTGGTGCTGCATGTCCTGGCCTGCCTGAACCGTTCGCCGCCATCTTCCGATAGCCATTGAGGAGAGTTCCGTCATGTTCAAGGACTTCGACGCCTGTACCGCCTGGACCGACGCGATGCAGGAGCGCTGCCAGCCGGTCGGCCTGATCCTCTATCAGCCCAAGCGGCGTGGCGCGGCGGTACGCATGCTGTGGGTAGTGACCCCGGGTTGCAGTTGCCTGAGCGACGCCGAGACCGCCGCCGACAACCTGCTCCAGCGCATCACCGACATCGCCGCCGACGGCCGCGTGCGTTACGCGGACGGCGGCACGCTGTAACCACCAAGAGGAGGAAACCGGCATGGCGCGTGCGATCTGGAAAGGCGCGATCAGCTTCGGCCTGGTGCATATACCGGTGAGCCTGTCGGCGGCGACCTCGTCGCAGGGCATCGATTTCGACTGGCTCGACCAGCGCAGCATGGAGCCGGTCGGCTACAAACGGGTGAACAAGGTCACCGGCAAGGAGATCGAGCGCGAGAACATCGTGAAGGGCGTGGAGTACGAAAAGGGTCGCTACGTGGTGCTGAGCGAGGAAGAAATCCGCGCGGCGCATCCCAAGTCGACCCAGACCATCGAGATCTTCGCTTTCGTCGATAGCCAGGAAATTCCCCTGCAGCACTTCGATACCCCGTACTACCTGGCCCCCGACCGGCGCGGAGGCAAGGTCTACGCGCTGCTCCGGGAGACCCTGGAGCGCACCGGCAAGGTCGCCCTGGCCAACGTCGTCCTGCACACCCGCCAGCACCTGGCGCTCCTGCGGCCTCTAGAGGACGCCCTGGTGCTGATCACTCTGCGCTGGCCGTCGCAGGTGCGCAGCCTGGATGGCCTGGAGCTGGAGGAAAGCGTCACCGAGGCGAAACTCGACAAGCGCGAGCTGGAGATGGCCAAGCGCCTGGTGGAGGACATGGCCTCCCACTGGGCGCCGGACGAATACAAGGACAGCTTCAGCGACAAGATCATGAAGCTGGTCGAGGAAAAGGCCGCCAAGGGCCAACTGCACGCGGTGGAGGAAGAGGAGGAGGTGGCCGGCAAGGGCGCCGACATCATCGATCTCACCGACCTGCTCAAGCGCAGCCTGCGTTCCCGCGCCGGCGGCGGCAAGGACAAGGGTAGCGAAAAGGCCGGGGCCGACGCGAAGGGTCGCGCCAAGTCCGGTGCCTCGCGTTCGCGGCGCAAGGCCTGAGGCGAACCGCTGGGTAAATCAACCTGAACCAATCGGTCGCCGGCGGGCTCGGAATCAATGATCGTCCGCGCCGCCGGCCATTCGAGGCCGGCGGAAGCCTCGCGACCCATCGCCGAACCCACGTCCCGGAGGAGCGCGCCTCGATGAGTTCGATTGTCCGCAACAGCGACGATGATCCGCTGGTCATCGCCATCCAGCAGCCCCGTATCGCCATCGAGTCGGTCAGCCCGGTGGTGGAAGAGGGCGCCTATCCCGCGAAGACCGAGAGCGACCGCGACCTGCGCCTGGCCGCGCGAATCTTCACCGATGGCCATGAGGTACTCGGTGCCGAGGTGGTCTGGCGGCGTGTCGGGGAAACCGCGGAGCGGCGCCTGCCGCTGCTGCCCGAAGGCAACGATTTCTGGAGCGCGCAGCTGCGCACGCCGCCCTGCGGCCGCCTGTACTTCCGTATCGAAGCCTGGATCGACCGTTTTGCCGGCTACCGCCGCGAACTGCGCGCCAAGCATGGCGCGCGCCTGCCGCTGGACCTGGAGCTGCGCGAGGGCGACGAACTGCTGCAGCGCTGCGCCGAGCGCGGCGGTCCGGAGATCGCCGCCGCCTGTGCGCCGCTGGCCGAACGCCTGCAGGCCTGCCAGAGCGTCGAGGAGCGGGTGGCGCTGTGGCTGGCGGCGCAGACCGGCGAACTGTTGCGTCTGGTCGGCCCGCGCGAGCACCTGGTGCGCAGCCGCGAATACCCGCTGGAGGTGGAGCGACCGCTGGCGCGCTTCGCCAGTTGGTACGAGCTGTTCCCTCGCTCGGAAAGCGGCGACCCGACACGCCACGGTACCTTCGACGACGTGATCCGGCGCCTGCCGCAGATCGCCGCGATGGGCTTCGACGTTCTCTATTTCCCGCCGATCCACCCCATCGGCCGCACCCATCGCAAGGGCCGCAACAATTCCTTGCGTGCCGAGGCCGGCGACCCCGGCAGCCCGTATGCGATCGGCAGCGAGGAGGGCGGCCACGAGGCGATCCATCCCGAACTGGGCGACCGCGAGGATTTCCGCCGGCTGCTCGTTGCGGTGCGCGAGCACGGCATGGAACTGGCGCTGGACTTCGCCATCCAGTGCTCCCCCGACCACCCCTGGCTGCGCGAGCATCCCGGCTGGTTCGCCTGGCGTCCGGACGGTAGCTTGCGCTACGCGGAGAACCCGCCGAAGAAGTACGAGGACATCGTCAACGTCGACTTCTACGCCGAACAGGCCCTGCCGAGCCTGTGGGAAGCCTTGCGCGACGTGGTGCTGGGCTGGGTCGAGCAGGGCGTGACGCTGTTTCGCGTCGACAACCCGCACACCAAGCCACTGCCGTTCTGGGAGTGGCTGATCGCCGAGGTGCGCGGCCGCCATCCGCAGGTGATCTTCCTTTCCGAGGCGTTCACCCGCCCGGCGATGATGGCGCGCCTGGGCAAGGTCGGCTTCAGCCAGAGCTACACCTATTTCACCTGGCGCAACGACAAGCAGGAACTGGCGGAGTACTTCGCCGAACTCAACCAGCCACCCTGGCGCGACTGCTACCGGCCGAACTTCTTCGTCAACACCCCGGACATCAATCCCTGGTTCCTGCAACGCTCCGGCCGCCCCGGCTTCCTCATCCGTGCCGCCCTGGCGACCATGGGGTCGGGGCTGTGGGGCATGTACTCCGGCTTCGAGCTGTGCGAGGCGGCGGCCTTGCCGGGCAAGGAGGAGTACCTCGACTCGGAGAAATACCAGTTGCGTCCGCGCGACTACCAGGCGCCGGGCAACATCGTCGCCGAGATCGCCCGGCTCAACCGCATCCGCCGGGAAAACCCGGCATTGCAGACGCACCTCGGGTTCCAGGCCTACAACGCCTGGAACGACCGCATCCTGTATTTCGGCAAGCGCACCGCGGACCTCGCCAACTTCGTCCTGGTGGCGGTCTGCCTGGACCCGCACGAAGCCCAGGAGGCGCATTTCGAACTGCCGCTGTGGGAGTTCGGCCTGCCCGACGACGCCAGCCTCCAGGGCGAGGACCTGATGAACGGGCATCGCTGGGTCTGGCACGGCAAGGTCCAGTGGATGCGCATCGAACCCTGGCACCTGCCGTTCGGCATCTGGCGCGTGCGGCGCGTCGACGCATAAGGAGAAACCCATGGCCAGACGCGAGAAACCGGTCTTTCTCAACGACCCGCAATGGTACAAGGACGCGGTGATCTACCAGGTCCACGTGAAATCCTTCTACGACGCCAACAACGATGGCATCGGCGACTTCGCCGGGCTGATCGAGAAGCTCGACTACATCGCCGACCTCGGCGTGAACACTCTCTGGCTGCTGCCGTTCTACCCGTCGCCACGCCGCGACGACGGCTACGACATCGCCCAGTACCGTGGCGTGCACAGCGACTATGGCAGCCTCGCCGACGCCCGCCGGTTCATCGCCGAGGCCCATCGACGCGGTCTGCGGGTGATTACCGAGCTGGTGATCAACCACACCTCCGACCAGCATCCCTGGTTCATCCGCGCCCGCCACGCGAAGAAGGGGTCGCGCGCCCGCGACTACTACGTCTGGTCGGACAGCGACGAGAAATACCAGGGTACGCGGATCATCTTCATCGACACCGAGCAGTCCAACTGGACCTGGGACCCGGTAGCCCAACAGTACTACTGGCACCGCTTCTATTCCCACCAGCCGGACCTGAACTTCGACAACCCGCAGGTCCTGCGCGAGGTCCTCGGGGTGATGCGCTACTGGCTGGACATGGGCGTCGACGGCCTGCGCCTGGACGCGATTCCCTACCTGATCGAACGCGACGGCACCAGCAGCGAGAACCTGCCGGAGACCCACCAGGTGCTCAAGCGCATCCGCGCCGAGCTGGACGCGCACTATCCCGACCGCATGCTGCTGGCCGAGGCCAACCAGTGGCCGGAAGACACCCGGCCGTACTTCGGCGGCGAGGATGGCGGCGAGGGCGACGAATGCCACATGGCCTTCCACTTCCCGCTGATGCCGCGCATGTACATGGCCATCGCCCAGGAGGATCGCTATCCGATCACCGACATCCTGCGCCAGACCCCGGACATCCCGGCCAATTGCCAATGGGCGATCTTCCTGCGCAACCACGACGAGCTGACCCTGGAGATGGTCACCGACGACGAGCGCGACTATCTCTGGAACCACTATGCCGCCGACCGCCGCGCGCGCCTCAACCTGGGCATCCGCCGGCGCCTGGCGCCGCTGGTGGAGCGTGACCGGCGGCGCATCGAGCTGCTGCACAGCCTGCTGTTGTCGATGCCGGGCACGCCGACCCTGTACTACGGCGACGAGATCGGCATGGGCGACAACATCTACCTCGGCGACCGCGACGGCGTGCGGACCCCGATGCAGTGGTCGGTGGACCGCAACGGCGGCTTCTCCCGCGCCGACCCGGCGAAGCTGGTGCTGCCGCCGATCCTCGACCCGCTGTACGGCTACCAGACGATCAACGTCGAGGCGCAGGCGCGCGACCCGCATTCGCTGCTCAACTGGATGCGCCGCCTGCTCGCCGTGCGCAGCCAGCAGAAGGCCTTCGGCCGCGGCAGCCTGAAGATGCTCGCGCCGAGCAACCGACGGATCCTCGCCTACCTGCGCGAATACGCCGAGGGCGAACGGCAGGACAGCATCCTCTGCGTGGCCAACCTGTCGCGCGCGGCCCAGGCGGTGGAACTGGACCTCGCCAGCCATGCCGGCAAGGTGCCGGTGGAGATGATCGGCGGCATGTCGTTCCCGCCGATCGGCGAGCTGACCTACCTGCTGACCCTGCCGCCCTACGGCTTCTACTGGTTCTACCTGGCCGACGCGACGCAGATGCCGAGCTGGCACGTGGCCGCCGACGAGCGCCTGCCGGAACTGCCGACCCTGGTGGTCAAGCAGCGCCTCGGCGAGCTGCTGCAGGGCGCATCGCGGAACATCCTGGAAGGCGAGACACTGCCGGCCTACCTGCCGAAGCGCCGCTGGTTCGCCGGCGAGAAAGGCCAGCCACGGCTCTGCTACATCGTTCCGCTGGACGAGGCGGAGCCGCGCTGTGCGCTGTGCGAAGTGGAGATCGACGGGCTGCGCTACCAGTTGCCGCTGGGCTTCCTCGACGCCGACCAGCGCGGCGACAGCCTGCCTCAGTTGCTGGCCCTGGCGCGCCTGCGGCGCGGGCGCAAGGTCGGCCTGCTGACCGACGCCGCCAGCCTGCCGCTGTTCGCCCGCAAGGTCCTCGCGCAACTCCGCGCCGAGGCGGTGATCGCCCACGGCGACGGCGAGATCCAGTTCATCCCGGCGGCGGGACTGGCGGAACTGGACGACATCGCCGACGAAGACGTCCTGCCGTTCTCGGTGGAACAGTCCAACAGCTCGATCCGCTTCGGCGAGCGCATGGTCCTCAAGGTGCTGCGCAAGATCCTTCCGGGGCTGCACCCGGAAATCGAGGTCGGCGGCTACCTGACCCGCCACGGCTACCCCGGCATCGCCCCGTTGCTCGGCGAGGTACGGCGGGTCGGCGCGGATGGCGAGCCGCACACGCTGATGATCCTGCAGGGCTACCTGAACAACCAGGGCGACGCCTGGAACTGGACCCTGGACAACCTGGAGCGAGCCGTGCGCGACGAGATATCCGCGGCCAGCGAGGCGCTCGAAGGGCAATACGACAGCCTCGCCGAACTGCGCGGCTTCGCCGCCAACCTCGGCGCCCGGCTCGGCGAGATGCACAGCGTACTGGCCGGCGAGTCGGACGATCCGGCCTTCGGCAGCCGCGAGAGCGACGAAGCCAGCGTCCAGGCCTGGGCGCTGCGCATCGCCGAACAGTTGCGCGAAGCCGGCAAACGCCTGAGCGAGCCGCCACGGCCGTTGCAGGGCGAGGCGGCGGAACAGGCGCGGCGCCTGCTGGAACGCCTGCCGGCGCTGCTCGAACGCCTGCCGCTGCTGGCCCGGCAAGCAGCCGGCGGGCTGCTGATCAGGGTTCACGGCGACCTGCACCTGGGCCAGGTGCTGATGGTCCAGGGCGACGCACGCTTCATCGACTTCGAGGGCGAGCCGGCGCGCAGCCTGGAAGAGCGCCGCCAGCGCCACAGTCCGATGAAGGACGTCGGCGGCATGCTGCGCTCGTTCGACTACGCGGCGGCGATGGTCCTGCGCAACGCGCAGAGCACCGATAGCTCGGAACAGGCCGACAGCGCCCGGCGCAAGGTCGCCATGCGCTATCGCAGCGAAGCCCGCGACGCCTTCCTGGTCGGCTACCGCGCCGCCGCAGCGGGCCTCGCGCACGCCTGGCACGGCCGCGAAGGCGAGGGCGCGGCGCTGGTCCTGGCCTGCCTGGAAAAGGCCGCCTACGAACTGCTCTACGAAGCCGACTACCGCCCCGACTGGCTGGAAGTGCCTCTCGCCGGTCTGGCCGAACTCACCGAACACCTCCTGAAGGGCAAGAACCGATGAGCGAACCGATGTCCGAACGCGAACGCTGGCAACTGGAGCTGGACAAGCTGCAGCGCGGCCTGCAGGGCGATCCATTCGCCTTCCTCGGCCCGCAGCGCGACCCCGGCGGCGAAGGCGGCGTGCTGCGCGCCTACCTGCCCGGCGCGCAGCGCGTCGAGCTGCTCGACGAAGACGGCGCGACGCTCGCCGAACTGGAGCAGAGCGACCCCGGCAGCGGCTTGTTCCAGCGCCGCCTGGAGCGCCTGCCGCCGCGCTACCGCCTGCGCGTGCACTGGCCGGACGGCGTGCAGGAAAGCGAAGACCCCTATGCCTTCGGGCCGTTGCTCGGCGAACTCGACCTTTACCTGTTCGCCGAAGGCAACCACCGCCAACTGGCCTCCTGCCTGGGCGCGCAACTGACCCGTCACGAAGGCGTGGAGGGCGTGCGCTTCGCGGTCTGGGCGCCGAACGCCGTGCGCGTCTCGGTGGTCGGCGATTTCAACGGCTGGGACGGGCGCCGTCACCCGATGCGACGACGCTATCCCTCCGGCGTCTGGGAACTGTTCGTCCCGCGCCTCGGCGAGGGCGAACTGTACAAGTACGAGTTGCAGGGCCACGACGGCCTCCTGCCGCTGAAGGCCGACCCCCTGGCGCTGGCCTGCGAGACGCCGCCCGGAACCGCTTCGAAGACCTGCGCGGCGTTGCGCCACGAGTGGCGCGACCAGGACTGGCTGGCCCGGCGCGCGGAGCGCCAGGGCTATGCGGCACCGCTGTCGATCTACGAAGTCCACGCCGGCTCCTGGCGCCACCGCGACGGCCGGCCGCCGCACTGGTCGGAACTGGCGGAGGAGCTGATTCCCTACGTGCGCCAGCTCGGCTTCACCCATATCGAGCTGATGCCGGTGATGGAACATCCCTTCGGCGGCTCCTGGGGCTACCAGCCGCTCGGGTTGTTCGCCCCCACCGCGCGCTACGGCACGCCGGAGGACTTCGCCGCGTTCGTCGACGCCTGCCACCAGGCCGGCATCGGCGTGATCCTCGACTGGGTGCCGGCGCATTTTCCCACCGACGCCCACGGCCTGGGCCGTTTCGACGGCACGGCGCTGTACGAGTACGAACATCCCTTCGAAGGCTTCCACCAGGACTGGGATACCTACATCTACAACCTTGGCCGCAGCGAGGTGCACGGCTTCATGCTGGCCTCGGCGCTGCACTGGCTGCGCACCTACCACGTCGACGGCCTGCGGGTGGATGCGGTGGCCTCGATGCTCTACCGCGACTATTCGCGCAAGGAAGGCGAATGGCTGCCGAACCGCCATGGCGGCCGGGAGAACCTGGAGGCCATCGACTTCCTCCATCACCTCAACCAGGTGGTCGCCAGCGAGACCCCCGGCGCGCTGGTGATCGCCGAGGAATCCACCGCCTGGCCCGGCGTCAGCCGTCCGGTGGCGGAGGGCGGCCTGGGCTTCAGCCATAAGTGGAACATGGGCTGGATGCACGACAGCCTGGCGTACATCGGCGAAGACCCGCTGCACCGGCGCTATCACCACCACCAGTTGACCTTCGGCCTGCTCTACGCCTTCTCCGAGCATTTCATCCTGCCGATCTCCCACGACGAGGTGGTACATGGCAAGCACTCGCTACTGGACAAGATGCCCGGCGACCGCTGGCAGAAGTTCGCCAACCTGCGCCTGTACCTGAGCTTCATGTGGTCGCACCCGGGCAAGAAGCTGCTGTTCATGGGCTGCGAGTTCGGCCAGTGGCGCGAGTGGAACCACGACGGCGAACTGGACTGGTACCTGCTGCGCTATCCGGAGCATCAGGGCGTACAGGATCTGGTGGCGGCCCTCAACCGGCTGTACCGCGATCTCCCCGCACTGCATGCGCGCGACGGCGAGGCGCTCGGCTTCGAATGGCTGATCGGCGACGACCAGGCGAACAGTGTCTACGCCTGGCTGCGCCACGCGGCCGGCGAGCCATCGCTGCTGGCGGTACACAATTTCACCCCGGTGCCGCGCCAGGGCTATCGGATCGGCGTACCGCAAGGCGGCGACTGGGACGTGCTGCTCAATAGCGACGCCCAGGCGTTCGCCGGTTCCGGCTCAGGCAGCCAGGGCCGCGTCTCCAGCGAGTCGTGCGGCGCCCATGGCCAGGCGCAGTCGCTGCTGCTCGACCTGCCGCCGCTGGGCACGCTGCTGCTGCGTCCGGCCGGCTGATTCAGGCCTGGCCCTGGCGCAGGCGGCGCTGTTTGCGGCGCAGGCGGATCGCCCGGCGCTCCAACAGCAGGTAGACCACGCAGGCCAGCGCCAGGGGTAGGAGGAAATACAGCACCCGGTAGCCGATCAACGCGGCCAGCAGCACGCCCTGGGACAGGCGCCCCTGGAGCAGGGCGATGAACACCGCTTCGAGCACCCCGAGCCCGGCCGGGATATGGGTGATGACCCCGGCGATGCTGCTGATCAGGAGGATCGCCAGGACGCTCGGGTAATCCACGCCGTGCGGCAGCAGGCTGTACAGCAGCAACGCCATCAGCGACCAGTTGCTCGCTCCGAGCAGGCCTTGAAGGGCCGCCAGCCGCCAGGACGGCAGGGTCAGCCGATGCTCGCGCCAGCCCCAGGCGCGGCGTCGGGCGAAACGGCAGGCCAGCAGGTAGCCGGCGGCCAGCGCCAGGAGCAGGGCGCCGATCAGGCGCAGGCCGTCGCTGCCGAGCTTCCAGCCCGGCGGCAAGGCCGGCAGGCCGCAGCTGAACAGGATGCCGGCGAGCAGCAGGTAGCCGAACCAATTGGTCACCAGGCTGAAGGTGAGGATCCGGGTGATGTCGGCGATGCCCAGGCCGAGCCGGCTGTACAGGCGATAGCGCAGCGCCACGGCGCCGACCCAGGAACTCAGGTTGAGGTTGAACGCATTGCACACGAAGGCCACGGTGAAGACCCGCCGCTTGGGCAGCGAGTGGCCGATGTAGTAGCGGCTGAGCAGGTCGAAACTGCTGAACACCGTATAGCCGGCGGCCGCCAGCAGCAGTCCGAGGAACAGGGTCGCGGGGCGATACTCGCCGAGGGCGTGGCGGACTTCCTGCCAGTCGAGATTCTTCACCAGGAGGAACAGCAGCACCGGGACCAGCACGAAGAACGCCAGGGTCAGTAGCCTGCGCAGCCAGCGCCAGTGAGCGCGGCGTGGCGCCGCCGAGGCAGTTGCGTGACCGCCGCCGTTCATGGGTTGCCCCGCTGGCCCTGGCGTTCCTGCCAGCGCCGCGACGGACGCGGCTCCAGCGATTTCAGGCGCGGCAGATGGGCGGGTACCCAACCGGCGATGGCCGGGAAATGCCGGGAAAAGTGGAAGCCGAGGAAGATCAGCGGCGCCCGCCACCAGTAGCCGCGCCTGGCGTGGCGGCGGCTGATGCGCCGGCAGTGGCGGCGCGCCAGCTCGCGCAGGTGCTGGTAGAGCTGGCCGTTGAAGGCGACGTCGTGGATCACCAGGTTGGCCTCCAGGTTCAGCGACAGGCTGAGGGGATCGAGATTGCTCGAACCGATGGTCGACCAGTCGTCGTCGATCACCGCGACCTTGCCGTGCAGCGGACGCTGGCAGTATTCGTGGATACGCACGCCCTCGCGCAGCAGGTAGTCGTAGAGCAGCCGGCTGCACAGGCGCACCAGCGGCATGTCCGGCATGCCCTGTAGTACCAGGTCGACGCGCACGCCGCGGCGCGCCGCATCGCGCAGCTCGCGAAGCAGGCGGTAGCCGGGGAAGAAATAGGCGTTGGCGATCAGCAGGCGCCGCCGCGCCTGGCGGATCGCTTGCAGGTACTCGCGCTCGATGTCGTCGCTGGACTGGTCGTTGTCGCGGATCACCAGGCGCACACGCGCCGGCTGCCCGGCGCCCGACGGCCGCAACGGCGGGTAGTCGGCGTCCGGTTCGAGCAGCGCCAGGCAGGCCTGGCGGATATCGCGCACCACCGGGCCCTCGACGCGCACCGCGTAGTCCTGCTTGGCCATGTTGCCGCGACGCACCAGGTGGTCCTCGCCGTAGTTGATGCCGCCGACGAAGGCCTGCTGGCGATCGATCACCACCAGCTTGCGGTGCAACCGGCGAAACAGGTTGGTACGCATGCCGAGCAGGCGCGGGCGCGGGTCGAACAGGTGCACGCGAACCCCGGCGGCGGTGAGCCTGGCCAGGTAGTCCGTGCTGAGCGAGGCGGTGCCGTAGCCGTCCACCGTGACCTGTACCTCGACACCGCGCTCGGCGGCGGCGCTGAGGGCTTCCTGCAACTGCCGGCCGACCTCGTCCTCGAAGATGATGAAGGTTTCCAGGAGGATCTCCCGGCGCGCCTCGGCGATGCACTGGAACAGGCGCGGAAAGTACTCTTCGCCGTTGATCAGCAGTTCTACGCGGTTGCCGTCGCGCCAGGGGAAGTTCATGGCTCCACCTCCACCGCCAGCGGCAGGTGGTCGGACAGGTGCGACCAGGGCCGCCGCGAGAGGATGCGCGGCTGGCGCCCGCGTGCATTGCGCAGGTAGATGCGGTCCAGCGGCAGCACCGGCCAGCGCGCCGGGAAGCTGCGCGCCGGCCGGCCCTGGGCGCCGACGAAGACTTCGCGCAGGCCGCAACCGGCGAGCAGTTGGTCGGCGCGCTGGCGCCAGTCGTTGAAGTCGCCGGCGACCACCACCGGCTCGCGCTCCGGCAGGCCCGCCACCAGCTCGCAGAGCAGTTGCAACTGGCGCTGGCGCTGCGCCTCGCGCAATCCCAGGTGCACGCAGACCGCGTGCAGCGGACGGCCGATGTCGATCACCGCATGCAACAGGCCGCGTTCCTCGTTGCCCGCCACCGAGACGTCGAGGTTGCGGTGGGCGAGGATCGGATGCTTGGAGAGCACGGCATTGCCATGGTGGCCTTCGGGATACACCGCGTTGCGCCCGTAGGCGAACTGCGGCCACATGCTGTCGGCCAGATACTCGTATTGCGGCGCCGGCGGCCAGGACGGCAGGCGCGCGGCGTGCAGGCTATGGGAGCCGAGGACCTCCTGGAGGAACACCAGGTCGGCACCGACGCTGCGCACCGCTTCGCGCAACTCCGGCAGGATGAAGCGCCGATTGAACGGGTTGAAACCCTTGTGGGTGTTCACCGTCAGCACCTGCAGGCGCGGCAGGATCATGCGGCACTCTCCCGCAGGTCATCGGGCAACTGTCCGGGCACCGTGCGCAGGCTGCCGTCGAGTTCCAGCAGCTGCAGGAGGCGCCGGGCGTCGTAAGGTGCGCGCACCTTGACGTCGTTGTCGAAGTAGCAGTACAGGTCGCGCGCCGTCGCCTTCGCCGGTGCGTCCTGGCTGGCCCGGCGCAGGTCGTCGGCCTGGCCGCCGCTGGCCCAGGCGTGGATCCGTGCCTGCCACTGGCCCAGGGCCGCTTCCGAGTAGCCGCTGCGGTACAGCTCCTTGTCGCCATGCAGGCGCAGGTAGAGGAAGTCGGCGCAGACGTCGCCGAGCAGCGGCCACTTGCCGGCGGTATCGGCCACCACCAGGGCCACCCGGTATTCGCGCAGCAGCTCGATGAACGTCGGGTCGACGAAGCTCTCATGGCGGATTTCCACGGCATGCCGCAGGCGCTGCGCCGGATCGCCGTCGAGGTAGCCCTCGCGGTGCAGGCGCGCGGCGCTGTGCCGGGCGAGCTTCTGCGCGGCGGCGCCGTCGCGCGGCAGGCGGGCGAGGAAGTCGGCGAACAGCTCGCGGTCGAAGCGCATGCTCGGCGGGAACTGCCAGAGGAACGGGCCGAGGCGCTGGCGCAGGGCGAGGGGGCCGGAGGCGAAGAAGTTCGCCAGCGGCTCGTCGATCTCGCGCAGGCGCCGCACGTGGGTGATGTAACGCGGGGCCTTGACGCTGAAAACGAAGTCCTCGGGGGTGTCCTCGGCCCAGCCGCGGAAGCGCTCGGGCGTCTGCAGGGCGTAGAAGGTGCCGTTGATCTCGATGCTGTTCACCGCCCGCGAGGCGAAGCGCAGTTCGTCCTTCTGGCGCAGCCCCTCGGGATAGAAGTCACCTCTCCAGGGGGCGTAGCGCCAGCCGGAAATGCCGATGCGCAGGCGTGCCGGTGCGCTCATGCATCACCCCCGGGCGCCGCTTTCCGGCGTCGGCCGGCGCGCCAGTTCGTCCACCGCGCGTTCGTCGAGGCGTTCCTCGCTGCCCTCGACCTGGCGCTTCTGCGGCACCAGTTCGACCTTGATCCAGCCGGTCTCGCGGCGGTCGAAGGCTTCGAAGGCCTCGATGGCGTCGCCGATCGGCTTCACCTGGGTGAGGATCTTCGCCGGGTCGATGCGTCCGCTGAGCACATGTTCGAGCAGCAGCGGAATGTACTTGCGGTGGTGGCAGTTGCCCATGCGGATGGTCAGGTTGCGGTTCATCGCCAGGCCGATGGGAAACTGCCGCGAGTCTTCGGCGTAGACGCCGATGATCGACAGGGTGCCGGCCTTGGCCAGGCCCTGCACCGCCCACTCCAGGGCCTGTGCGGGGGCGTTGCCGGGACTCCAGCTGGTGCCCTCCTGGCGCGGCGCCGGGGTGGCGGTGCCATGGCTGTGCTCGGCGTCCACGCCGACGGCGTCGATGGCGCGGTCCACGCCGATCCCGGCGGTCAGCCAGCGCAGGGCCTGGACCGGATCCTCGCGCTCGAAGTCGATCACTTCGGCGCCTTGCTGGCGGGCCATGTGCAGGCGGTCCGGGTGGCGGTCGATGGCGAACACCCGGGCGGCGCCGAGGAGCAACGCGCTGGCGATGGCGAACTGGCCGACCGGACCGCAGCCGAACACGGCGACGGTGTTGCCGGGGGCGATACCGGCCAGTTCGGCGCCGAAGTAACCGGTGGGGAAGATGTCCGACAGGAGTATCGCCTGGTCGTCGCTGATGCTGCTGGGCAGGCGGATCAGGCCGATGTTGGCATAGGGAATCCGCGCTTTCTCGGCTTGCAGCCCATGGAAGCCGCCGTTGGCCCGGGGACCGCCGAAGAACGCGGTGCCGGCCTGGCTGCCGCCGGGGTTGGCGACGTCGCACTGGGCGTAGTAGCCGGCTCGGCAATACACGCAATTGCCGCAGGCAATGGTCGAGGGAATCACCACCCGGTCGCCGACCTGCAGGTTGCGCACTTCGTCGCCGAGCGCCTCGACGATGCCCACGCCCTCATGGCCGAGGATGGTTCCCGGACGCATGCCGCCGACGCTGCCACGGACGAAGTGCAGGTCGGTGCCGCAGATCGCCGAGGCGGTCAGCCGCACGATGGCGTCGGTGGGTTCCTGCAGGCGCGGCTCCGCCACGTCTTCCAGGCGGATGTCGCCGATGTCATGGAATACCACGGCTTTCATGGCGTTCTCCCGGTTGGGGCCCGGCCTCGGCCGGAACGGCAAAGGCGGGCCGGGTGGAAGAAAGGCTCAGTAGTGGGCCTGGGCGACGCCCTGCAGGACGGTGGCGCTGGAGGCCTGGTCGCGGCAGCTGGCGATGTTGCCCAGGGATACCACGCCGACCAGCCGCTTCTCGCGGTTGAGCACCGGCAGGCGGCGCATCTGGATGTCGGCCATGTTGCGGGCCACGTGCTGGACGTCTTCGTCTTCGAAGCAATAGTGGATGTCGCCGCTCATGATGCGGCCCAGCGGGGTATCCCCGGACAGGCCGCCGGCCACCGCGCGGATGGCGATGTCGCGATCGGTGATCATCCCGACCAGGCGGTCGCCTTCGCCGACCAGCAGGGCGCCGCTGTCGATCCTCGCCATGGTGGCGGCCGCCTCGCGGATGCTCTGCTGCGGGTCGGCGACCTGGACGTTGCGGGTCATGATGTCGCTGATCTTCATGCTGTCCTCCTGTGTAGGGTGGATGTGCAGGCGCCGCGTGCGGCACCTAAAGGTTCCGACTGGAGGTGCCGGGGGCGGTTCAGCTTTTTTCCCCGCCGTTCATCCTTCCGCTCCGGCGCCCGGCGGTTGTAGCTCGAACAGCAGGAAACTGCGGCCGCCGACCAGGAACTCGCTGGCGAACGGGTAGCGTTCGCCGAGCGGGTCCTCCGGCCGCTGGGTATCCAGCAGGCAGGACCAGCCGCTGCCTTCGGCCACCTCGGGAAGACGGAAGGACACCGCGTCGTGGTAGGCATTGAGGATCAGCAGCAGGGTGGCATCCTCACCGCTGCGCAGGATCCCGGTGGGTTGCGCGCGGCCATCGAGGAGCACGCCGAGACAGCGGGCGTGCTCGTCGTGCCAGTGTTCCTCGGTCATCTCCTCGCCGCCGGGCGCCAGCCAGGTGACGTCCTTGACCCCCAGCGCCTCGTTGTACTCGCCGACCAGGAAGCGCCCCCTGCGCAGGATCGGATAGCGTTGGCGCAGGGCCAGCAGGCGCTGGGTGAAGGCCAGCAGCGAACGGCCCTCGTCGTCCAGCCGCCAGTCGATCCAGCCCAGTTCGTTGTCCTGGCAATAGACATTGTTGTTGCCCTGCTGGGTGCGGCTGAACTCGTCGCCGGCGACCAGCATCGGGGTGCCCTGGGACAGCAGCAGGGTGGACAGCAGGTTGCGCATCTGGCGCAGGCGCAGGGCGCGGATCTCCGGGTCGTCGGTGGGGCCCTCGCAGCCGTGGTTCCAGGACAGGTTGTGGTCGCTGCCGTCGGCGTTGTTCTCGCCGTTGGCCTCGTTGTGCTTGTGATCGTAGGAAACCACGTCGCGCAGGGTGAAACCGTCGTGGGCGGTGACGAAGTTCACCGACGCGTAGGGCCGCCGTCCACGCTGGTCGTAGAGATCGCCGGAGGCGGTTAGGCGTCGCGCCAGTTCCGGCAGCATGCCGTCGTCGCCGCGCCAGTAGGCGCGCACGCAATCGCGGAAACGGTCGTTCCATTCCGCCCAGCCAGGCGGGAAGCCGCCGACCTGGTAGCCGCCGGGGCCGCAATCCCAGGGTTCGGCGATCAGCTTGCACTTGCTCAGCACCGGGTCCTGGCGGCAGGCGACGAGGAAGCCGTGGCGCTCGTCGAAACCGTCCGGATGGCGGCCGAGGATGGTCGCCAGGTCGAAGCGGAAGCCGTCCACGCGCATCTCCGTGGCCCAGTAGCGCAGCGAGTCGGTGACCATCTGCAACACGCAGGGGTGGCTGAGGTCGAGGGTGTTTCCGGTGCCGGAATCGTTGATGTAGTAGCGGCGCTGGTCGGGCATCAGGCGGTAGTACGAGGCGTTGTCGATGCCGCGCATGCACAGGGTCGGACCCAGCTCGTTGCCTTCCGCGGTGTGGTTGTAGACCACGTCGAGGATCAGCTCCAGCCCGGCGTCGTGGAGGTGCGCGACCATCTCCTTGAACTCGTTGACCTGGCCGCTGGCGAGGTAGGCCGGGTGCGGGGCGAAGAAGGCGATGCTGTTGTAGCCCCAGTAGTTGCTCATGCCGTTTTCCAACAGGTGCTTGTCGTCGACGAAGCCGTGGATCGGCAGCAGCTCGACGCTGGTCACCCCGAGCCGGCGGATGTGCGCCAGCAGGTCGGCGTTCATCAGCCCGGCGAAGGTCCCGCGAACCGCCTCCGGGACCTGCGGATGGCGCATGCTGAGCCCGCGCAGGTGGGCTTCGTAGATCACCGTGCGGTCCCAGGGGACGCGTACCGGCGGGCGCTCGGCCCAGGTGAAGGCCGGATCGATGACCTTCGACTTGGGCACGAAGGGCGCGCTGTCGCGCTCGTCAAAGCTGAGGTCGGCGTCGGCCGAGCCGATGGTGTAGCCGAACAGCGCCTCAGACCAGCGCAGGCGGCCGACCAACTGCTTGGCGTAGGGATCGAGGAGCAATTTGTTGGGATTGAAGCGGTGGCCGGCATCCGGCTCGTAGGGACCGTGCACCCGGTAGCCGTAGATCTGCCCCGGGTGGGCGTCGGGCAGGTAGCCGTGCCAGATCTCGTCGGTGTACTCGGGCAATTCGATGCGCTCGATCTCCTTTTCCCCGCGCGCGTCGAACAGGCACAGCTCGACCTTGGTCGCGTGGGCCGAGAACAGCGCGAAATTGACGCCGAGGCCGTCCCAGGTGGCGCCAAGGGGGAAGGGGTGCCCTTCGCTGATCCGCGAAGGGGCGGGGCTACGCTTTCTGCTCATGCACTGGACTCCTCATTCGCCCGCTTCGGGCTTGCGGCGGCTGCGCGGCTTGGCCGCCGCCGGTTTTTCGCTGGCGGGCCGCGCCGGGGACGTGGCCCTCGGCTTGCGCGGCTTGGCGGCCGGCGCTTGCAGCAGGGCCGGGGTTTCCTTGGCGGCCTTGGCCCGACCGCGGGTCTTCTTCGGTGCCGCCGCGGCGGCTTCCGCTTCGGCCAGTTGCCGGGCCATGGCCCAGTGGCGTTCGGCCTGGCCGTCGGGGCAGCCCTCGGATTCCCAGATCTGGTAGGCGAACTCTCGTATGCGTTTTTCGTCGGCGCTCATGGGGTCTCCTCCTGGGCGAGGCGGTAAAGCAGGTTGACGGGAAAGTCGGCGAGCACTTCGGACAGGCTCAGGTGCCCGTCGCTGGGCAGCGGCATGGTGGAAAACAGGCCGCTGTAGGTGCATTCGGAGAGACTCGGCGGCAGCAGCAGGCAGGTGTCGCCCCAGGCCTCGGCCGGCACCTGCGGCTGCGTGGCGTGGCCGAGCAGGGCGCAGGCCAGGCGCGGGACCACCACCAGCAGGCAACCGTGACGACTGCGCCGGGCGAAGGCCAGGACCCGCTCGGCATGCTCGCCGCTGACCTCCAGGGGCAGGTAGTCGCCGTCGCGGAACAGGCCCGGCTGCATCCGCCGCAGCCCCAGCACGCGGGCGATCAGGGTCTGCTTGATGCGACCGTCGCGCCAGTGCTCCAGCAGTTCCGGGAAGGGCGTCGGCGTGGCCAGGGCGGCGGCGTGCCGGGCGAAGTCCACCGGCCTCCGGTTGTCCGGGTCGACCAGGCTGAAGTCCCAGTCCTCGCGCCCCTGGTAGAGATCGGGGATACCCGGGCAGGTCAGGCGCAGCAGGCATTGGGCGAGGCCATTCAGGGCCCCGGCCGGCATCAGTCGCGCCGCCGCGTTGCCCAGCGACTGGCGCAGGGCCTGGGCCAGTGGCGCGCGCAGGAGTTGTTCCAGATAGTCGGCGCAGGCGCGCTCGTAGTCTTCGTCGGGCGCGGTCCAGCGCGTGCGCAGCTTGGCTTCGCGCAAGGCCTTGCATTGCCATTCGCGCATCCGCACGAGGAACGCTTGGTCCAGGGCGGCGCCGTCGCAAGGCGCGTCGAGCGGCCAACTGCCGAGCAGGGCCTGGAACAGGATCAGCTCGTCGCCGGGACTCGGCGCCGGCCCCTCGGCGAGGTCGCGGCGTAACGGCGTGGCCAGGCTTTGCCAGTGCTCGACGTTACGCGCGAACCAGGGCGCCAGTTCACTGAGCGCCGCAAGACGGGCGCGGGCGTCCTCGCCGCGCTTGTGGTCATGGCTGGCGGTGGCCAGCAGGGCGCGCGGGCTGGCCAGGCGCCTGGCTTCGCAGGCGGCATGGAATTCCTCGGCGGAAGCGGCGAAGCGCTGCGGGTCGAAGCCGACGTCGTTGCGCGAGAGCAGGGCCGCCGAGCGATAGCAGGCGGTATCCTCCACGGCCTTGGCGGCGGTCGGCGAACTCAACTGCTGGAAGCGCGCCAGCAACTCGCCGCGCAGGCGCCGCAGCGGACCGGGCGGCAGCTCGCGCAGCGGCTGCCCGCCG
>NZ_KV828478.1:142486-184475 GCF_001836405.1 Pseudomonas sp. HMSC057H01
CTGCCCGCCGAGCCAGCGTTCGAGATGGTCGAGGACCGCCCGGTCGGCTTCGTCGAGATCCTCGCGGGCCGCCTCTGCGGCATAGCGGAACACCTCGCGATCCTGCACCGAGCGACCGCAGGCCCCGGCGTAGGTACGGTAGACCGGAAAGCGCGCGAGCAACTGGAACAGCGCGCGGCGGATACCGCCCAGGGTCAGGTCGCGGCTGGCCAGGTCGGCCCGCGCCACCCGCAAAAGACCCTGGGCGAGGTTCTCCAGGTCACCGGCGAGGCTTCCCGCCAGGACCAGTTGGCGAGCCTGGTAGACCTCGTCGAGAAACGCCTCCGGGCGTCCGCTGACCCGCTGCCAGAGTTCGCGCAACGGTCGTTCGCCGCGCGGATCGTGCTGCAACAGGCTGACCTGGTTCATGAAGTCGTAGCCGGTGGTGCCGTCGCACAGCCAATCCTCGGGCAGGCGCTCCTCGCCACCGAGGATCTTCTCAACGTACAGCAGCATCGGCGCGCCGCCGCGACGGGCGCGGATCCGCTCGCTGCGGCGGCGCAGGCGTCGGCAATAGCCGCGCGGATCGGCCAGGCCGTCGACGTGATCGATGCGCAGGCCATCGAGCAGACCGTCCTCGAGCAACTGGAAGACCTTGCCGTGCACGGCCTCGAACACCTCGCCGCGCTCGACCCGCAGGCCGACCAGTTCGCTGATGTCGAAGAAACGGCGCCAGTTGATGTCGTCCGCCGCGGTGCGCCAGCTGGCCAGGCGGTAGTGCTGCGCCTCGAGCAGGCGGTGCAGGCGTTGGCGAGCCTCCTCGTGGCGTTCCTGGAGCTTGCCCAGCGTGCGCTCCAGGGCGGCGCGCGGAGCGCTCTCGGCGAGCGCAGCCGCCAGTCGACGCTGCATCTCGCGCAAGGCCTCGCGGTCCTGCCGGCACTCGCGGAAACCGCCGGCCAGGTCTGACAGGCGCGGCTCGCCGCTGTCTTCCAGCAGCTCCGGGTAGCTGCCCGGCCAGAGGGGGAAGCGCTGCTCGCCGTGGCTCGCCAGCAGGCGGCCGGCCTCGCGGTCCAGGCTCAGGCCGATCTCCCCGGCAGCCAGGACCTCGCCGTAGTCGCTGCGCAGGAACGGCAGCAGCACCTGGCCGCGCAACGCGGCGTCGTGGGATTCCCACTGGATGTCGAAGAAACTCGCGTAGGGACTCTCGCGCCCCCATTCGAGCACGTCCTGCCACCAGGGATTGGCGCCGCCGCCGATGCCCATGTGGTTCGGCACTATGTCCATGAGCAGGCCCATGCCGCGTTGCCGCAGCCCCTGGATCAGGCGCAGCAGCGCCGGCTCGCCGCCCAGTTCCGGATTGATCCGGGTCGGGTCGACCACGTCGTAGCCGTGGCTGGAGCCGGGCCGCGCGCGGAACAGCGGCGAGGCGTAGAGATGGCTGATGCCCAGGTCGGCGAAATAGTCCAGCCAGGGCAGGGCATCGTCGAGGGTGAAGCCGGCGTGGAATTGCAGGCGCAGGGTAGCGCGGGGCTCAATCATGGGCGGCCTCCTCGGCATCCCGGCGGCTGCGTTCGAGCAGGCGCAGGCGCCGGTCGACCTGCGGCGTTCCGAGCATCTGCGCGGCGTTTTCCGGCCAGCGCCGCCGCCAGTTCGGGTGGGCGTCGCCGGGGCCGGGCAGGTTCGGCTGCTCCAGGCTGCCCAGGGCGTCCTCCAGGGGCAGTAGCACCAACGGCGCGGGGGTTGCCCCGACATAGCCGATGCAGGCGTCCAGCGGCACGTCGGCGGCGGGGTCGGGATCGACCGGCGGTTCGAGGCTGGCGGCCAGCGCCCGGCGCTCCTCGGCGCGCAGTTCCAGGTCGGCCGCGCATTCCTCGGCGCTGCGGTGTCCGGCGCGGCCGCGCCAGTGGATGTCCTGGCCCCGCCACCAGCCGGACAGGCTCGGCAGGTCGTGGGTGCTGGTGGTGGCCATGGCGTCCGCCGGCCATTGCGCCGGGGGCACGAAGCGTTCGCCGCGCCGCTCGAAGAGCAGCACGCGGGTACCCAGCACCTGGCGGCGTGCCAGTTCCTCGCGCAGGCCTTCGGGCACGGTGCCGAGGTCCTCGCCGATGACCAGCGCCGAGGCGCGGCTGGCCTCCAGCGCCAGCAGGCGCAGCAGCTCGCGCTGCGGGTAGCGCAGGTAGGCGCCGGCGTGGGGCGGCTGGCCGCGCGGGATCAGCCAGAGACGTTGCAGGCCCATCGCATGATCGATGCGTAGCCCTCCGGGCCAGGCCAGGTTGGCCCGCAGCATCTCGCGGAATGCCCGGTAGCCGTGGCGGCGCAGGCCTTCGGGATTGAACGCGGAAACGCCCCAGTCCTGTCCGGACTGGTTGAGGATGTCCGGCGGCGCGCCGACATTCACTTCGGCGAGCAGCTCTTCCTGCCGCGACCAGGCCTGGCTGCCGCCGCCGTCGGCGCCCACCGCCAGGTCGGCGACCAGACCGATGGCCATCCCGGCCTCGCGCGCCTGGCGCTGGGCATGTTGCAGGCAGCGTTGGGTCAGCCACTGGCCGAAGGCGCGGAAGTCCACTTCCTCGGCGTGATCGGCGCAGAACGCGGCCACCGCCGGTTCGCCGGGGCGGCGCAGCGGCTCCGGCCAGCGTCGCCAGTCGGGGCCGGCGCCCAGGTGCGCCTGCAGGGTCTCGAAGCGGCAGTGGTGCAGCAGCGCCTCGCCGGCTTCGCGGCGGAATTCGGCGAGGTCGTGGCGCAAGGGACTGGCGCGCTCGATGAAGTCGCGGTGGAGTTGGCGCAGCAGGCGCATGCGCAGGTCCGCCGCCGCTGTCCAGTCGATCAGCTCCAGGCTCTCCAGGCGGGCCATCTCCGCGGCCAGGCCGGCGCGACGGATCGCCTGTTCCACCGCCGCCGCGCCGAGAATGGTCGCTGGCGCGGCGTGCAGGACATTGAAGAACAGCCGGCTGGACGGCGAGTAGGGGCTGTAGGCATGTCCGTTGGCCTCGGCCAGGGCGTGCAGCGGGCTGATCGCCAGCGCGTCGGCGCCATGCCGCGCGGCGCTGCGCAGCAGGTCCTCGAGGGCGGCGCTGTCGCCCAGGCCGCCGTCGCCGGGGCGGCGCAGGGCATAGACCTGGGCGGCCAGACCCCAGCGACGCGAGCGACCCGGGGCGAGGCTGGCCAGGGACGGACAGCTCGACGGCGCCATCGCCACCGCCCATTCCCGCTGCTCCAGCGACAGCTGCGCATAGCCGCTGCGGGCCTGCGCCGGCAGGCGGCCTTCGGCGTCCAGGCGCAGGGCGATCCGCGTGCCGTCCTCGTAGACCAGTTCGCCCGGGGTGCCGGCGGGGCCGAGCGCTTGCTCCAGCGGCTGGCCGCATTCGCCGACCAGCAGTCCGAGGTTGGCGCTGTCCTCGCGCAGCCGGGCCAGCGCGGCCAGGCTCTGTTCGATCTGTTGCGGACTCTGCGCCGGATAGCCGAGTGCTTCCAGCAGGCCGCGCTGGACCTCCGGGTCGACCCGCTGCGACCGTCCGTTGGCGTCCTGCCAGTCGAGTTGCAGGCCCACGGCGGCGGCCAGTTCGGCCAGGCGTGCGTCACTCATGGGCGGGCTCCAGGCTGACCGCGATGCTGCGGGGACTTAGGCGGCCGCGGCGATACTCGGCACAGGCGAGGTTGTCGAGGAACAGCACCTGGGTGGCGGCCGCCGGCGGCTCGACTTCCGCTTCGAGCGGAGAAGGGTTGAAGTCGATTCGCCAGTCACTGCCGTCACCGAGTCGCCAGCGCGCCGACAGCGCGGCGCCGGCGATGGTGGTCACGCCCAGCGAACGGGCGCCGCGCAGGCGCGGGATCAGGTGTTCGTGACGGATTTCCAGCAGTTGCCGGTAGAAGCCGCGCCAGGCCGGGTCGCAATCGGCCAGGCCGGGACGCGAGCGCTCGAAGGCCTCCACCGCGTTGGGATCGGGGAGCGAAGCCAGGGTGGCGCCCTCGCCGAAGCGGCCGAACTCGCCGAACTCCTTGCGTCGTCCCTCGCGGACCGCGTCCGCCAGTTCGCCCTGGTGATCGGTGAAATACAGGAACGGTTCGCGCGCGGCGCATTCCTCGCCCATGAACAGCAGCGGGATCATCGGCGCGAGCAGTTGCAGCGCTATCGCCAGGCGCAACGCCTGGGGTTCGGCGAGAACGCTGAGACGCTCGCCGAAGGCGCGGTTGCCGACCTGGTCGTGGTTTTGCAGGAACAGCACGAAGGCGTCCGGCGCCAGGTCGGCACTCGGTTCGCCGCGCGGCCGGCCGTGGCGGTTGGCTTCGCCCTGGTAGACGAAGCCTTCGGCCAGGCAGCGCGCCAGGCACCGCAGCGGCTCGGGGTAGTCCTGGTAGTAGCCGTCGCTCTCGCCGGTGAGCAGGACGTGCAGCGCATGGTGGCCATCGTCGTTCCACTGTGCGTCGTAGCCCTGGCGCAGCAGGCTGGCGCGGTTGTCGTCGTTCTCCAGGACCAGGTGCACATGGCGCTCGGGGCCGGCGGCGCCGCGCAGGCGGCGGGCCATCTCGACGAGGAACGCGCTATCGGGAATCGCGTGCACGGCATCGAAGCGCAGGCCGTCGACGCGATAGTCGAGCAGCCACATCAGGGCGTTCTCATAGAAGAACTCGCGGACTTCGCCGCGACGGAAATCGATGGCCTGGCCCCAGGGCGTCTGCCGGTCGTCGCGGAAGAACGCGGCGGCGTACTGGGCGAGGTAGTTGCCGTCCGGGCCGAAGTGGTTGTAGATCACGTCGACGAAGACCATCAGGCCCATGCCGTGAGCGCTGTCGATCAGATGCTTGAGTTGCTCGGGCGTGCCGTAGGCCGACGCCGGGGCGAACGGCAGCACGCCGTCGTAGCCCCAGTTGCGGCGACCGGGAAACTCGCCCAGCGGCATCAGCTCCACGGCGGTCACGCCCAGTTCCACCAGGCGCGGAAGGAAGCCCTCGACCTCGGCGTAGGAGCCGAACAGGCCGACGTGCAGCTCGTAGATCACCGCTTCGTGCCAAGGCCGCCCGCGCCACTCGTCGACGCGCCAGGCGTAGGCGTCATGGTCCAGCACCTGGCTGTGGCCATGCACGCCGTCGGGCTGGAACTGCGAGGCCGGGTCCGGCACCCCGGGGCGGCCATCGATGCGGTAGCGGTAGCGGGTGCCGGGCGGACAGGGCAGGGTCGCCTCGAACCAGCCGCTGTCGCTGCCTTCCAGCGGCCAGTCGCGGCCGTCGGCGGTCTCGACCCGGACCTCGCGGGCGTCCGGAGCCCAGAGGCCGAAGCAGGTTCGGCCGTTGCCTTGGAACTGGGCGCCGAAGCGGCGCCGGATCGCCATCATTGGCGTACCCCGCGCAGGGCCGGAGCGGTATTCCTCAACAGGCGCCGGTACAGGCGGTTGTAAGGCTCCACCGAGTCGCTCCAGAACATCGGCGCGGCCATCGCCTTGCAGCGCATGGCGTTGAGCAGTGAGGGACAGTGGTAGACGTTGATCGCGCGCATCACCGCGTCGAGGTAGCTCTGCGCGGTTTCCTCACGGAACAGGAAGCCGGTGACCCCGTCGACGATGGTATCGGCGAGGCCGCCGGTGCAGCGCGCGATCGGCAGCGAGCCGAAACATTGCGCATAGAGCTGACTGAGCCCGCAGGGCTCGTAACGCGAGGGCATGAGCAGGAAGTCGCTGCCGGCGTAGATACGGCGGGCCTCGGTCTCGTCGAAACCGATATGCACGCCGACCTGGCCGGGATGACGCCGGGCGAGCTCGAGCATGGCCTTCTCCAGGTTCGGCTCGCCACGGCCGATGCTGACCAGGCGGCCGCCGGCCTGGAGCAGGGCATCGCTGATCTCCAGGGTCAGGTCGATGCCTTTCTGCTGCACCAGGCGCGAGACCACCGCGAACAGCGGCCCCTTGCCCGGCTCCAGGCCGAAACGCTCCTCCACGTAGCGCGTGTTGGCGCGCTTGCCGGCCCATTGGCGGGCGCTGAAGCCGGCCACCAGGTGTGGATCGCAGTGCGGCTGCCAGCTATCGTCGATACCGTTGACGATGCCGCTGAGCTGACGCTTCTCGACCTTGCACTTGAGGATGCCGTGCAGGCCGCAGCCGTATTCCGGGGTAGTGATTTCCTGGGCGTAGGTCTCGCTCACCGTGGTGATGTGGTGGGCATGGGCGATGCCGGCCTTGAGGAACGACAGGCGCCCGTGGAATTCCATGCTTTCGTGGCTCAGCGCTTCGTCGGGAAGACCCAGCTCGGCGCTGCATTGCAGGTCGCAGAGGCCCTGGTAGGCGAGGTTGTGGATGGTGAACAGGCTCGGCGTGCGCACGCCGTTCCAGGCCATGTAGGCCGGGGTCAGCGCCGACGGCCAGTCATTGGCGTGCACCAGGCCCGGCTGCCAGCCCTGGGCGCCGCGGCCGCCGGCGATCTCGGCGGCGGCCAGGCACAGGCGGGCGAAGCGCAGGTGGTTGTCCGGCCAGTCATTGCCCTGGTCGTCCATGTATGGCGTGCCCTCGCGCTCGTAGAGCAGCGGGCAGAGCACCAGCATGACTTCCAGGCCGTCGTCGAGGGTCACCAGGCCGATCTCGCAGGGCGGGATCGCCGCCCGGCCGGGCAGGCTGCCGATGATCCGCAGGTCGCGGCAGCGCTCCAGCACCTGGCGGTAGCCGGGCAGCAGGACCCGCACCGAATGCTCGCGCTTGAGGACCCGCGGCAGCGCGGCGGAAAAGTCGCCGAGTCCGCCGACCTTGACGAAGTCGCTTAGCTCGGCGGTGACGAAGAGTATCCGATCCCTCTGTTGCGGCGGGTCCTGCGGGTGCAGCAGCGACGGAAAAGCGGTCAGTACCGCGGGTTCTTCCAGGCAAGCGCCTGCAACAGAATGTCCCATGTCATCCTCCGGTCGTACGTTGTCCTTGGCGTTGGTCGGTCGGACTCCGTCGCGCCGTGGCATGGGCGAAGTCCTTGCTAGGGGTGACCGGAGGGGAGCGGCGGAAGTTTAGTTTTTTTTACCGGCGGCTCGGCTTGCGAGAGGCCTCGCCAGGGGGTTGCAGGCGAGACGACGGGCGCGGCGGGTTGCCGAATGCAAGGCTTGCCGGGGGTTTTCTTGCAAAATGCAAATATCAATTCGCCGGCTTGTTTTTCAACTTATTGATTTATAAGAATTTTATTTTCCAGAGAAATTGGTACGCCTTCTGCTCGACAGAGATACGCCTGATTACCGGCGTCAAAGAATCTGATGAGACAGGAGGCCAGCAATGCTAGAGACCGATGAAAACCTGGTTGAGTACCTGGAAGAGCATTTCAAGGATGTGCGCGTCAGTTGCCAACCTCGGCCTGACGGCGCGTTGCTGGTGACCTTGCGTAACGACCAGGGCAAGCGCCTGGTGAGCCGGGCGATCTCCGGCCAGGAGCAGAGCAACCCGCTGTTGCTGAACCAGGTGCTGGAGCGCATCCGCCGGGACCTGATCATCGACCAGGGGCCGCTGCAGATCCGCGACAGCGACTATTTCCGCAAGCGTATCGACCTGCTCACGTTCCGCGATAGCGACAACCAGCATCTCACCCACCGCAAGGTCCTGGTCGCCGGCGGCAAGCTGCGCACCATGAGCCTGGCTCGCTGAGCCGGCTGTTTCAGCGCCGGGGCGGCCAGGCGCCGACCCGGCCTTCCGACGCATGGTCCGAACCAAATCCGCTCTCGTACCCTCCATCTAGAACTCATACCAACGATGGAGGCGGACATGCGTTTTTCCATTTCTGCATCATCGGGTGCGCCAGCGACGAGTCCACGCAACCCATCCGGGGACCCGGACGAATACCCGGTTCCTGACCACGAAAGCCACGTCCCCCAGGAGTTCCCGGAAGAAGTTCCGATGGAACGGCCCGACGAAGAGTCCCTCTCGCCCATACCGGAGCCCTGAACGCCGGGTCTCCATCCAGGAGGAGCGGAACATGAGCGCAGACCCTCGGCAGAGACTGGTGGTGGCCCATAGCGTCGATCCCGCGGCCGCCGAACATGAAGTGCAGGGCAACCTGGCCCTGGCGCGCTGGCTGGCGGAAGTCCAGAAGCTGGAGTTCGGCGGCCGCTACGAACCCGAATTGCACCAGCGAGGCCCCCTCTACCTGGTCCCGACCCGCACCCTGGTCGGCAGGGAGACCGCCGTGCGCCTGGGCGTGAACAGTGACGAAGATCTGCTCGGCGGTTTCGTCGAGCACGCGTTCATCGCCGGCAAGGCCATCGTCCATCCGCTGCCGCGCGGCGGCGTGGCGCCGGAAGGCTGGAACCCGCTGTTCGCGGAGAAGGTCCGCGACGTCGTGCTCAACGGCGTCAGCGTCTTCAGCCTGGCCGACGCACACCGCGCCGGCGCCCGCCTGCTCGCCGAAGGACCGGTGCGGGCCAAGCTGGCGGAGGCCTGTGGCGGCCTCGGCCAGTACGTGGCGCACGACCTCGACGAACTGGACGGCTGGCTCGGCGGGCTGGAGGAGCGCCAGTTGGCGCAGGGCCTGGTACTGGAAGCCAACCTGGACGGGGTCGTTACCCATAGCGTCGGCCAGCTCCGGGTCAACGGCTTCCTGCTGAGCTACCACGGTCAGCAGCACCAGACCCGCAACGCGCGCGGCGAACTGGTCTACGCCGGCTCCGACTTGCTGGTGGCGCGCGGTGGCTATGCCGAGCTGCTGACCCTGGACCTGGCCCGCGAGGTGCGCCAGGCCATCGAGTACGCGCGGATCTTCGACACCGCCGCGGCGATCTTCTTCCCCGGCTGCTTCGCCTCGCGGCGCAACTACGACATTGCCCAGGGCCGGGACGGCAACGGTCGGGAGCGCTTCGGCGTGCTCGAGCAGTCCTGGCGGGTCGGCGGCGCGAGCAGCGCCGAGATCGCCGCGCTGGAGGCCTTCCGCGCCGACCCGGGACTGCCCGCGGTGCGCGCCGCGTCGTTCGAGATCCACGAAGACAAGCGCCTGCCGGACAACAGCCGGGTGATCTATCGCGGCCCCGACGAACACGGCGACTTCCTGCTCAAATATGCGATGACGGGGGAGGCATGACGGCGAACAGCGAACGCATCCGCATCGGGGTCGGCGACGACCGGATCGAAGGCACCTTCCTCAGCCCCCGGGCGAAGGTCCCCGGCGTGCTCTTCGTGCACGGCTGGGGCGGCAGCCAGCAGCGCGACCTGAAGCGCGCCCAGGGCATCGCCGGGCTCGGCTGCGTGTGCCTGACCTTCGACCTGCGCGGCCACGGCGCGGAAAGCGGGCGCCAGGCGCTGGTGACGCGCGAGGACAACCTGCAGGACCTGCTCGCCGCCTACGACCGGCTGGTGGCCCACCCGGCCATCGACAGCCAGGCGATCGCGGTGGTCGGCACCAGCTATGGCGGCTACCTGGCGGCGATCCTCAGCCAGTTGCGCGCGGTGCGCTGGCTGGCCTTGCGGGTACCGGCGATCTACCGCGACGAGGACTGGCTGACGCCCAAGCTGCTGCTCGACCGCGAGGACCTCATCGAGTACCGCGGCAGCCTGATCCCGGCCGCCAGCAACCGAGCCCTGCAGGCCTGCGCGGGATTCCGCGGCGATGTGCTGCTGGTGGAGTCGGAGTTCGACAGCTATGTGCCGCACTCGACCATCATGAGTTTCCGCGCCGCCTTCCAGCAGACCCATTCGCTGACCCACCGGATCATCGACCACGCCGACCATGCGCTCAGCAGCGAGGCGGCGCAGGACGCCTATACCTCGATCCTGGTGGACTGGATCACCGAGATGGTGGTCGGCGAACGTCTCAGCATCACCCCGGCCTACGCCACCATCCATCCGGCTTTCTGAACGCTCCGCGACGGCGAGCCTCCCACCTTCCGTGGGCGCTGGTTGCTGCCCACGTTCCGTGCCGGCAGGCGCCGGCGCCGACAGACGCGAGAAATCCCGGACAGCTCCGGGCCAAGGAGAGCGAAATGAACCAGACCAACCTCGACGACACCCTCGACGTACTCAACGACCTGCTGCAAACCAGCAAGGATGGCGAGGCCGGCTTCCAGGCCTGCGCCGAAGACCTGCGCGATCCGCAGTTGAAGGCGGCGATGCTGGAGCAGAGCCGCGACTGCGCCGCGGCTGCCGACGAGCTGGAGCGGATCGTCCTGGAACTGGGTGGCAAACCCAAGGACAGCACCAGTTTCGCCGGTGACCTGCATCGGCGCTGGGTCGACCTGAAGTCACTGGTCACCGGCAAGGACGAAGAGGCGGTGCTCAACGAATGCGAGCGCGGCGAGGATGTCGCCAAGCAGCGTTACCAGGCGGCGCTGGAAAAACCGCTGCCGGCGGAGATCCACCAGGTGATCGAGCGCCAGTACCAGGGCGTGCTCCGTCACCACGACCGGGTCCGCGCCCTGCGCGACGCCCGCGCCTGAGGCCCGGTGCCGCGAGGGGAATGCCATGAGGCGGTCCCGGGCCTTGCTGCGCGACGGCCAGGAACCGCGCTCATTGCGGATCTCCGCGTTTCCGCTGATCGAGGCGACCGCCCGTCCTCGTGACTGAACTCGGCGGAGGAGCGCGCGCTCAGCCAGAGAGAGTGCCGGAGCACTCGGATAACAAACCGATGAGGAGCGACCATGAACGCCATCGAATTGCTGGTCCATGACCACGAGACCGTGAAGAAACTGCTCAACGAACTCAGCGAGACCACCGAACGGGCGCTGAAGAAGCGCAGCGAGCTGCTGGGCAGGCTGGAGCTGGAACTGGTGCTGCACACCGCCATCGAGGAAGACATCCTCTATCCGGCGATCAGGGACAGCGGCGGCAAGGAAGAGCTGAAGATGTACTACGAGGCCAAGGAGGAACACCGCACGGTGGACTCCCTGGTCCTTCCCGACCTCAAGCGCACCCGCCCGGACACCGTGCAGTTCGCCGGCCGGGTCAAGGTGCTCAAGGAACTCCTGGAGCACCACATCGAGGAGGAGGAGGGCGAGCTGTTCCCGCGCGCCCGGCAATTGCTCGACGCCGCCGCCCTCAAGCAACTCGGCCAGGCCATGCAGCAGCACAAGAAAGAGCTGAAGGCGCGCCTGGAAAAACGGGCGGCCTGAGGCATGCGCGAAGAAGACCGCGCCTTGCTCGAGGAACTCCTGCTGGCACGTGGCCCCGGTGGCCAGGAAGACGAGGTCAGGGCCATCTGCCAGCGGGAACTCGAGGGCTGTTGCGACGAGGTCGGCAGCGATGCCGCCGGCAACCTGGTCGCGCGCATCAGCCCGCCGCACCTGCCGCGCGAGCAGGCGCGGCGGGCCGCGGTGCGGCTGCTCGCGCACCTCGACGAGATCGCCATGATCGTCAAGCGCGTCGAGGCCGACGGTACCCTGCGCGTAGTGGCGCTCGGCGGCGCCCAGCCGGTGAGCTTCGGCGTCTGTCCGGTACAGATCCTGGCCGGCGAGGCGGTACTCGACGGCGTGCTGTCCTACGGCAGCATGCATGCTACCGGCGAGTCGCCGCAGGGCTCCGACGTGCTCTCGGGCGCGGTGCACTGGCGCGACGTACACGTGGTCACCCGGCGCAGCGCCGAGGAACTGGCGAACCTGGACGTGCGACCGGGTACCCGCGTGGTGCTCAACCGTCTGTGGCGGCGCCCGTTGTACTTCCAGGATTGCGTCGCCGCGCACTTCCTCGACGACCGCGCACCGCTGCTCGCCGTGCTCGGCGTGGCTCGCGAGATCGCCCGGCGCCGCGACGAGTTGCACGGCGACCTCTACCTGGTGCTCACCACCATGGAGGAGGAGAGTAACGCCGGCGCGCTGTTCGCCGCGCGCCGACTGCCGGGCGACATCAGCATCGCGGTGGAAGTCGGCCCAACGGTAGCCGAATACGGCACCCGGCTGTGCCGCGACCCGATCGTCAACAGCGGCGACTCCAAGGGTTATTACAGCCGCCATGTCACCGACCGCCTGTTGCGGGCCGCCGAACGCTGCCAGTACCAGCCGCAGGCGGCGCTGCTGGTGGACTTCGCCTCGGACGCCAGCGCCCTGCTGAGCCACGGCGAGGCCGCGCAGGTCGGCTGCATCGGCATTCCGACCGAGAACACCCACGGTTTCGAGATCGTCCTGGAAGAGGGCATCGAGGCTTGCCGGCGGACGCTGGTCGAGTTCCTCGTGCAACCGCCGGACGACGAAGCCTGACCGATAACCGAAGCAAGGAGAATTCCATGAACGAATACCTGCCGACTTCGACGGCCAATGGCCTGCCGCACAACCTGCAGCGCGGCGAGCGACTCGCTTCCATCGGCGCCGGACTGGTCCTGGCCGGCTTCGGCCTGGCCCGCGGTGGCTTGCCCGGCGCCTGCAAGGCGGTCGCCGGCGGCCTGCTGGTCAGCCGCGGGTTGAGTGGGCATTGCCATGTCAAGGGCCTGCTCAATGAACCGCGGGAAGAGTTGCAGTTGCTGCGCGAAGAGGTGCAGCACCTGACCCGCCGCCTGCAGCGCCTGCAGGAGCGCCAGCGCGACGACTCGCGGCAGGACGCTGCGCTGGACGCCGAGCTGCCGCCGAACCTGCCGTGATAGCCATGGGCCCTGCGCCTGGCGCAGGGCCCATCGAAGAGAGGAGGGCGAGACGATGGCCAGCCAGCTGTTCCTGATCAGCTACATCCTCGACGACCAGCCGATGACCTGCGAATTGCACAGCGAGGCGGAAACCCTCAGCCGCGAGGAGGCCCGCCGCCACTTGGAGGCACTGCATCGACCGCACGACGCCGAGGCGATCAGCGATATCCAGGTCAGCAAGGTGGAACGTACCCATGAACCGGGCACCACGCCGGGACACTACCAGCAGCCCTGACGGCGGGAGGGAAAAAGAAGGGGGAGGGGCTCAGCCGGTGCCGGTCTGGAGTTCCGCCTCGAACTCGCCGAAGCGCCTGATTTCCTCGCGCAGGTTGAGGATGAAGGCGCTGAGGTCGCTGAAGCTGCTGCTCTTCAGGAAGTCACTGTTGGGCACGATGTAGAGCGCGCCGTGGGGACCACCCACGCGGCAACTGATGGTCACCGTGAAGTCGGGGTTCAGTTGGCACTGGCAGTCGTGGTCGCGCAGTTCCTCCTCGAGGATCTTCTTCAGGTACAGGTAGGAAAGGTTCATCTGGCCAGCTCTCCCCGGTTTGCGCAACGCAAGAAAAAAATCCACTCCGTCCCTGGAGCGGGATTAGCCTGAATCAGAGAGAAACCGTCGATACGTGCCAACGGTACGGATAACTATAGGTGCCGCGAGGCCGAAATGCCGGCAACATCCAGAATCTGCGGGATAAGCTGCATCCCGCATGGCGCGCGGGATGCAGAATGCAAGAGATCGTGCAGAACGCTGATGCCGGAATGCAATCATCGCGGGTGAAAAGCCCGTTCGGCACTCCTTATAAGCATCTGGAAAATTCGCAACGCCATCGGGTTATATGTGTTTTCTCGATATCTCCGCTACGAACCTCGCCGATTCACCGGCGAAGAAGCCGATCTTTTTTGCCGGGTTTCCCGCATCGCCCGCCGCAATCCCCTTGCCACCCCGTAACCGAGCAGGCAGCCGAGCAGGGTAGCGCCGACCTGCAAGACCAACCCCAGGGCATTGGCCAGGCTCGGCGAGCGTGCGAGTACGCCGGCTTCGGGCCAGAACGCCAGCCATACCGCGACGAAGGCGAGCACCAGGTCGTACCAGGCGCCGCTGACCCCGCCCGGGCGGTAGCCGCGAACGAAAACGATGAAGGCGCTGAAGGCCAGGGCCAGCAGCAAGGTGCCGAAGGCCTGGCTGAGGGTATCGGGGCCGGACATGGCGGGTTCTCCTCAGGGCGCCAGGCGCAGGCACTGGCGCTTGTGCAGGCCGAGACGGACTTCGTCGAGCAGCGCTTCGGCGCAGGCGAATACCCTGGCGGCCTCCACTTCCGCGACGTCGCCGGCGCGGCTGAAATCGTCGATGCGCAGGCCGGCGGGCAGGCTCGGGACCTCCACCAGCGTCCAGTCCAGGCCGCTGACCGTGAGGCTGCGCTCGAGCCCGGCACCCAGTTGCTCCTCGCCGGCGTCGCGCGGCGCCACCAGCCATTGCCAATGGCCAAGCAGGAACAGGCGCGGTACCTCGGCGCGCAGGGCGCCATCGATCAGCGCGGCGCAGATCGGCGGCAAGGCTTCGGCGGCGTAGTCGGACAACGGCGCGAACAGCAGGTCGAGACCGGCAGCCGCCTGGCTGACCTCGATCGACGACGCCAGGCTGGCTGGCTTGCAGCGCAGCCCGGGGCGCGCCTGCAGGCTGTTGAGATCGGCTTGCAAGGCGCTGACTTCGATCTGTCGCTGCAAGGCGGCGGCGATCAGCGCCTGGCTCAGGCTGTCGTGGGGATGGAATATCCCCAGCTTCAGGGTTGCGGTTTCCAGATTGCGCATGGGAACTCCGGGGTCGGTGCGGTGGAAAGGAGATGTCCCTACCTGCATATCGAAAGCCATACTCCGCACAAGGTTCCGGCGAATGGAATTCGCCGGCCGCGCCGGGGTCTTCCGAAAGGTCGGCCAAGTTCCTGGGGCGAGCCAGCGAGCGGCCGGAAGACGTTCTTCGTACTACCTTGCTGGGTGTGCCTTGCAGCCCGGGTCGAGCAGCCGACGAGTGAACACGTCCATGAAAACCACAAGAAAACCGAAAGTCCCCTTGAACCAGGCCACGCGCAACCGCCTGCTCGACGAAGCGGTCGACGACTACGCGATCCACACGCTGGACAGCGCTGGCCGTATCGCCAGCTGGAGCGCCGGCGCGGCGCGCCTGTTCGGCCACGACGCGAGCGAGATCCTCGGCTGCGACTACGCCTGCTTTCATACCCGCAAGGACCGCGACGCCGGCGTTCCGCAACAGGCGCTGCGCCAGGCGGATGCCGAGGGCCGCTTCGAGACCGAGGGCTGGCGGGTGCGCAGCAACGGCAAGCGCTTCTGGGCGCAGGTGGTGATCGACGCCATCCGCGACAGCCAGGGCCAGTTGCTCGGCTTCGCCCAGCTGATCCACGACCTCAGCGAAGGGCGCGCGGCCAAGGAGGCGCTGCGGCGCAGCCAGGAGCAGTTCCGCCTGCTGGTGCAGAGCGTTACCGACTACGCCATCTACATGCTCGACCACCGCGGGCGGATCACCAACTGGAACCTCGGCGCCCAGCGGATCAAGGGCTACCTGCCGGAAGAGGTGATCGGCCGGCACTTCTCCTGCTTCTACACCCCCGAAGACCGCGAGGCCGGCGAACCGGCCCGCGGCCTGGCCGCCGCCGAACGCGAAGGGCGTTTCGAGAAGGAAGGCTGGCGGGTGCGCAAGGACGGCAGTCGCTTCTGGGCCAACGTGGTGATCGATCCGATCCGCGACAGCGATGGCCGGCTGATCGGCTTCGCCAAGGTAACCCGTGACATCACCCACCGGATCGAAGCCGAACGCGAACTGGAACGGGCCCGCCAGGAGCTGTTCCAGGCCCAGAAGATGGAGTCCCTGGGGCACCTCACCGGCGGCGTGGCCCACGACTTCAACAACCTGCTGACGGTGATCATCGGCAGCCTCGGGCTGCTGAAGAAACGCCTGCCCGGCGACCAGCGCACCGCCGACCTCTTGCAGAACGCCCTGGAGGCCGCCCAGCGCGGCGCCAACCTGACCCAGCGGATGCTTTCCTTCGCCCGCAAGCAGCGTCTCGATCCGCAGCCCTGCGCGATCCCCGACCTGCTGCGCGGGATGACCGACCTGCTGATCCATTCCCTGGGACCGAGCGTATCGATCGAGACGCGCTTTCCCCTGGATCTCGACCTCGGCCTGACCGACGCCAACCAGCTCGAACTATCCATCATCAACCTTGCCACCAACGCCCGCGACGCCATGCCCAACGGCGGGCGCATCGTCTTTTCCGCGAGCAACCAGCGGGTGCCGGCGGACAATCCCCATCGCCTCGCACCGGGCAACTATATCTGCCTGAGCATCAGCGACACCGGCAGCGGCATGGACGAGGAAACCCTGCGCCGTGCGGTGGAACCCTTCTACACCACCAAGGGGGTGGGGCGTGGCACCGGGCTGGGCCTGTCGATCGTCGACGGCCTCGCCGAGCAGCTCGGCGGCCGGCTCACCCTGGAGAGCCAGCCGGGCGTCGGCACCACCGCGAACATCTGGATACCCGCCGTCCCGCGAACCCCGGAAAGCGCCCGTACGGGCAATGGCGCGACGCCGCAGGCGCCCAGCGAAAGCGAGCGGGTGCGCTTGTCCTGTCGAGTACTGGTGGTGGACGACGACCCGCTGGTGTTGAACAACACCGCGGCGATGCTGGAGGACCTCGGTTGCTCGGTACTCAAGGCCGACTCCGGCAGCCTGGCCCTGGAGATTCTCACGGCGACGCCGGAACTGGACATCCTCCTGACCGACCAGGCGATGCCACGGATGAACGGCAGCCAGTTGGTGGAGCGGGTCATGGCCCAGGGCCGGCCGCTGAAGATGGCCCTGGCCACCGGCTTCGCGGAAAAGATCGAAGGCGCGGCGGCACAGTTGCCCAAGCTGGCCAAGCCGTTCGGCCAGGAAGAGTTGTACCTGTTCCTGACCGGCACACTGAAGGCCGGCTGAGCCTCAGCGCAGGTACTCGCCGCTGCCGGCCAGGCTTTGCCCCCAGAACTCGATGAAGATGAAGGCGGTGGTCAGCAGGGTCAGGAAGCCGACGCCGAGGATGCAGAAGGCGTAGAACAATGTCTGCCGCTCCTGCATGCGCATGAACAGCGGCAGGCCGGTGAACAGCAGGCGTACCGAGTAGGCGCAGGCAGCCGCCGCGGCCAGCAGCAGGAGGACCCGCCAGGGCACCAGGGCGACGATCCCGGCGAGCATCAAGGGCACGGCGATCGCCGTGGTGAAGGTCAGGCTGCCCGGTACGCTGGGACGCGACGGCGTGCGGAACAGCACCCAGCGTACGAAGAAGCCCATGATCACCACGCCGGCGACGAAGCCCAGGTAACACATCGTCGCCAGCAGCAGGGCGCTGCCGCTGGAGAGGTGTTGCACGCTGTCGTTGCCCGGCAGCGACCAGCCGACCTGCGTCGTGCCGATGAACAGGCAGGCCGCCGGCAGCAGCGGCAACAGCAACAGCGGAACGAGGAAGGCGAAAGGGTGATGGTCGTAGTCCTGGCGCAGACGAGGCCAGGCATTGGTGGGACTGATCAGTAGCCGAGCCATTTCGCGGGTCATGACGGGCACCTCTTTTCTGTGGCGTTCAGGAGTCTGGACCGGCCCGGCGCGAGGGGGTTCAGGTGGCGTGCCGGGCGGTCCGCGACCACCCATCCAGGGCCTTGAACCGGAAGACGCGGGGAGCGCCGAAAGACAAACGTCCCTGTCTTCCGGAGGAGCCCATGACCACCTACGAAATCCAGCACATGCGCGGCTGGCGGCGTTTCGCCCGCACCGTGCGCGCCGCCAGCCGGGCCGAGGCGGAACGCCTGTGCCTGCCCTGGGAGTGGGTGGATGGCGAGGTCCTCGCGGTGATTCCGGCCGAGGCCGAGGTGGCCGAGCGCTGGCAGCGCCTGAACGAGGACCTGGTGGAAGGCCTGGAGCGCCTCAGGCGCGACGAGTGACCCGCAGGCCGACCACGGCGATCCGCTCGGCTTCGCGGTAGGCGGGGCTGTCCAACTCTTCGGCGAACACGTCCGGGTCCAGTTCCTGGTAGTCCCACTCCCACTCCCGAGACGCCAGGCGTTCGCGGATGCGGGCGAGGAACGGATCGCCGCCTTCGACCATCGCCACGCCGGTATACAGCAGCAGGCTGCCGCCGGCTTCCAGGCGCTCGAGGGCGGCATCGACGATTGCCAGCGAGAGCCCGGCGCCGAGCATCCCGCCACCATGCCGGTAGGCGCGCTCCGAGGCATCCAGGAGATAGGGCGGGTTGGCCACGATCAGGTCGAAGCGACCGGGCGCCTGGCTCAGCAGGTCGCTACGCGCCAGGGTCAGGTTACCGACCCCCGCCAGCGCCGCGTTGACCCGCGCCAGGTCGAGCGCCGCCGGATTGATATCCAGCCCGTGTACTTCGGCGTCCGGGCAGGCCATGGCGATGCGGATCGCGCCGGGGCCGGCGCCGCAGCCGATATCCGCCGCACGGCGGATGCGTGCCGGATCGGACGATGCCAGGTGGCTGCGAATCAGCCGGTCGAAGCGGTAGGTGTCGGGGCCGAAGAACACCGCGTCGGCGGCCAGGGTAGGGAAGGCCGAATGGACGAACAGTTGCTCGCCGAGGCTGGAGACGCGCACCTGGCTGCGCCAGCCGTCCGCCTCGCGGCGGATCAGGTCGGCGCCGGCAAGAAGGGTCAGCCAGTCGGCCGGCAGGCTTTCCCCGGCGAATGCCCGGCTCCAGCCGAAGATGCCGGCCAGGTCCCGGGCCATGCGGTTTTCCGGGCGGGCGTTGACGCGCTCATGGGTAGCCGGGGTGACGGTGACGAAACGGTAGTCCTGGCCTCGCAACCAGTTGCCGAGGCTGACCAGGACGTCCAGGCGCGGATCATTCAGGCTGGGCATGGGCGGCCCTCCAGCGCTGGCTGAACATCCGCGTGGCAAGGAGACCGGCGGGTCCGTGGTGGCGGTGCGGGGCCATCAGTTCGAGAAGGCGTGCGACGCCCTGCTCGGGGGATAGCCGCAGCAGCTCGCGTCGCAGCGCGACCTGCTCGGCGTCCACGTCGCTGCCCGCCGTCGCCGGCTCCGCCAGCGGCGCAAGCGGGTCCCTGTCCGCCGGAGCGGGGGCTTGCCAGTCGCCAGCGATCCAGTCGTACAGCAACTGCTGCTCGTAGGGAGTGAAGACTCCGAACATCGCCGCCCGGTCGCCCTCGATCAGGTTCCAGAAGCGGCTACCGCGCGGATCGGCATGGCGCCGGATCCAGCCCTCTTCCTCCAGGCAGGCGAGAAACGCCGGGAACCGCCCGGGCACCGCCAGCCACTGGTTCACCGTGCGCCCGCCGATCCGGCAACGATCCGAATGCATACCGGCGGCGTAGGGGCGCTTGCGCTCGAACATGGCCAGCAATTCTTCCTCGAGATCGAAGCCGTCGATCACCTGCTCGGTGCTCAGGCCGACCTCGTTCAGGCGGTAGCCGTTCCTCACCCGTTCGAGGAAGGCCGCGCGCCCGCCAAGCTGCGGCAGGTTGTCGTAGAGCGCGCGCAGGGCCTTGCGCGCATGCCCGCTGGCGGCGTTGTCGATGGTCACGTGCAACTGGAAGTAGTAGGAGTCGAAGCCCAGCTCGCGCAGCTCCTGAGTGGTGATCAACAGGTGCAGCGGCGGTTGCTCGTAGCCGAGGTTGTAGCCGATCACTTCGGGCAGGTAGTCCGCGGCGAGGTGGCCGAGGGCGAGTTGCTGGGTGCCCTGCAGGTAGTGCAGGTCGCTGAGGCCTTCGACTTCCTCGCTGCCGATGCTGGCCAGCAGGCGCCGGTAGAGCAGGACGTGGTTGCGTGCCGGGACGCCGTCGCCGAGTTCTTCGAGGAAGGTCTCCAGCAGCGGCCGCAGGCGTTCCTCGCCATGATGCGGCAACAGCCCATAGAGCCAGGCGCCATCGACCAGCTTGGTCGGGGCCACGCTGCGAATGAAGTGCATCGCCTGGGAGGGAACCTGGAAGTAGCGTCGCCCTTCGCCGCGCCGACGTGCCCGGAGGTATTCGGCATGCGCCTCGGCGGTGCGCCGGGCCCCGGCATCGAGCCAGGCCGGCCAATCGGCGGGGTCCTCCGGCAGGTCGTCGTCATGGGTGGCGGCCAGGCTCAATTGCTGGTCGAGGAACTCGCCGGCGGCTTCGAGATGCTCGCGGGGCTCGTCGAGCAGGGCGTGGTACAGGTCGCGGACCCTGGGCGAAGGGCTTGCACTGGAGGCAGGGAGGGGCGAAGACAGGCTCATGTCGCGTTCCTTGTCGTGGGTTTGCGGGGGCGGCCGGGGCGACCACACATATGGGTGCGAGTGATACCAGGGGAAAAAGGTTTCACTGGCAGGATCGGTGGCGCGCCGGGGAACCTCACGGCGGAAAAAACGAACCTCGAGGGCACTCCGGCGTCTTCCCGAGACAAACCCCGGGAGCTGCGCCGATGACCCACGACCTGGCCGCCAGCGGCCTTCGCTTCGGCATCGAGGAAGAATTCTTCCTGCTCGATGCCTCCGACCTGGACATCGTCCGCTCCGCACCCGCCGGATTCGTCGCGGCCTGCCGCGACACGCTCGGCGAGCATTTCGCCGAGGAGATGTTCGAATGCCAGGTCGAGGTGGCCAGCCCGGTGTTCTCCACCCTGGCCGAGGCCGCGCGCTTCCACGGGCAGGCCCGGCAACGCCTGGCGCATCTGGCCATGGACTTCGGCCTGCGCTCGCTCTGCGTCGGCACCCATCCCTTCGCCGACTGGCGGCGGGCGCGAAGCAACCCGGCGGCGCACTTCGCCCGCCTGTTCGAGGACCAGGGGCGGGTGGCCCGGCGCAGCCTGGTCTGCGGCCTGCACGTGCATGTGGAGATACCGCCGAGCCACGACCGCATGGCCGTGCTCCAGCGCGTGTTGCCGTGGCTGCCGCTGCTGCTGGCGTTGAGCGCATCCTCGCCGTTCCGCGGCGGCCGGCGCAGCGGCCTGGCGAGCTATCGACGGGCGCTGTGCGGCGAGTGGCCGAGGATGAACATTCCTCCTGCCTTGCCCGACGAGGACGCCTATCGCCGCCACCTGGCGCTGCTGCGCGAGGCCGGCTGCATCCGCGAGGATGGCCAGGTCTGGTGGATGATCCGGCCGTCATCCCATGTGCCGACCCTGGAGCTGCGTATCTGCGACGCCTGCCCGCGCCTGGCCGACGCGCTGAGCCTGGCCGGGCTGTTCAGGGCGCTGGTGGGCGAAGCGCTAGGCGCGGGCCCGCGTACGTTGCCGGTCGCGCGCGACGCCTGCCTGGAGGAAAACTATTGGCAGGCGCTGCGTTACGGTTGCGCCGGCCGCTATCTCGTCGGCGGCCGCGCCGTAGGTGCCGGGGACTGGCTGGAAATGGCCTGGCGACAGTGCCGGCCGCAGGCCCGCCAGGGCAACGAATGGGCCTACGAGCATGCCCGTGGATTGCTCGGAGAGACCTCCGCCAGTCGCCAGTTGCGGCGCTACCAGACATTGCGCGCAGCGGGCCAGGAACGGCACGTGGCGCTGCGCCGGCTGGTGGAAGAACTGCTGGAGGAGAATCTCCAGCCGGCCTTGGCCGGTCCGGCCGGCAAGCGCGCCCACGAAGGCGGCCGGTCATTCCGTCCGGCCGCTGGAGCGCCGATGTCAATCCGCGGTCAGGAGTAGGGAGAACGTCACAGGGGGTTCGCCACCATGAGCTTTTCCCGATTCGCCCAACGCCTGTCCAACTGGAGCGGCCGGCCGCCGACCTTCGTCATCGCCCTCGGATTGATCCTGGCATGGGCGATCAGCGGGCCGTTCTTCGACTTCAACGATACCTGGCAACTGGTGATCAATACCTCGACCACCATCGTTACCTTCCTCATGGTCTTCCTCATCCAGAACACCCAGAACCGCGATACCGATGCGCTGCACATCAAGATCGACGAACTGCTGCGCAGCACCCGGCGCGCCCACAACGCGCTGCTCGGACTCGACGACCTGGACGCCGACACCTTGCGCGAACTGCGTGAGCGCTACCAGCGGATGGGTGAGCGGGATGGAGATACGCCGCAGGGCGTAGCCAGCGAAGAAGCCCGCGAATGCGCCTGCGAGGAACGACAGCGCGACGCCTGAAGCCTCCCTGCGTAAGGCAGCCGCGTGCTCATCGTGCCTGGTTCCTGGCCGGCACTGCCATTCGTCGCGCCGATGGCTCGCGGCGCAGGCGCGACAATCCTCTGTAGGGAAACCCGTGCAGACCGTCGAGGAACCGATACGGAAAGAGAGGCGAGCATGTCCAAGCAGCACATCATCCATTTCACCGGGCCGATCAATTCGTCCACCTGCGGCAATCTGATCAACACTTGCGCCAAGATCCTGCAACAGGAGGCCGAGGAGTTGCGGATCAACATCGCCACCATGGGCGGGGAATGCAGCTACGGCTTTACCCTGTACAACTTCCTGCGCGCGCTGCCGGTGCCGATACATACCCACAACCTGGGTACCGTCGAGTCGATGGGCAACATCCTGTTCCTCGCCGGCGAGCGACGCAGCGCCAGTGCCCACAGCAAGTTCCTGTTCCATCCTTTCCACTGGACCCTGCATGGCGCGGTGGACCATGCGCGGATGGCGGAATATGCGATGAGCCTCGACTACGACCTGGAGCTTTACGCCCGGATCGTCGCCGAGAACACCCGTGATGCGCCGGAACGCCTGGACATCCCGAGCTACCTGATGGCCTATCCGCGCATCCTCGGTCCGGAAGACGCCCTGGCTTGCGGACTGATCCATACGGTGGACGATTCGCCTATACCCGCTTCCGCCTGCCAGTGGAGTATCCATTCCTAGCTTCCCCGCGCCGCCCAGCATATTCCGGCAAGCGGAAGGCCTTGGACAGGCGGCAGGATGCCCATGCCGCCGGGGAAAGCGGGCTTTGCCAACGACCTTCGCGCATCAGACCTTACGTTGGAAAAGTCGAGCGCCTCCTGGAAGCTGGGCCGCAGCGGCACGTTCCAGTCGGGATGGGCGGTGAAGTGATAGCCGTTGCCCTTGATGCACTCGACCAGCAAGGAAAAGCTCTTCCGATCCGCCACCACGCAGACCTCATCGAAGCGAACGGACTCTTCTCCGAGCCGATGCTCCATGGCCCGGGGAAGGTAGAAGGTGGCCGGGAAGTTGTCACCCATATGGGAGCCTGGGTTGCCCGCATCGTCGCTGTGGTGAAACATCTCCCTGTGCTCCCCCCGGCCCAGGCAGTCATTGAGGGCGTCCACCAGTTGCCGCGTGCGCGGAGTGATGTTTCCCCTGGCCATATCCTCCCTGCCATAGAATCCGTCCTCGCTCAGGGGATCCTTTGCACCGAGGGGGGTGTATCTGACCGCGGTATTCCTTCTTGCATCGAGACCACCATTGCCATGCGCCTCGATCGAGGGCGCTACCAGGAAGAGGTCATAATCGGCGGTCATCGCCAGCCCGCAAGCCGGGCTGGCCAGTACCTGCACCGCTTCCGACCGCCCCAGGCGGCTGATCCTGTAGAGACCGTCCGGCTCCTGGCGGGCCTCGAACTCATAGCGTTTACCGCTGGGGCCCTGCGCGGTCAGGAGGCGAACCGGCCCGACACCGTCTGCCACCAGGCCGAAATTCCGCACCAGCTCCGCAAGGCGTTGCTGAGAGATACGCAGGTCGGTCTGGGTATAGGCTCCGCCATCCATTCCCTTCGCCACAGCCAGGTTCAGCTTGCGTATTTCCGCCGTGTCGCGGTTTTCCCGCTTGCTGAGATGCTGGTCGACACAGATGAACCCCGCCTGCGGACCCCAGTTCGAGCTTTTCCCCTTCACCGAGAAGCCCTTGGTCGGGAAACCCTCTTCGATCAGCGTAGTGACGATTCTTTCAACCGGGCGAATGCCAAAGACGGTATTCGTCTGCCTGGCCACCGCCTGCATGCGCAAGGCATGTTCGACGGGAACCCCCACCCCCTGCGCATCGAACAGGTCCTGTAGAGCCCGTGCCTGCATATCCGCAGGGCGCAGTAGCGGTCCGGGCTGTGCCGTTGCGTTAGAAACCACCTGACGATGACCGTCGATACGCATGGTTCGTTTTCCCGCATATGCCAAAGAAGGAGTCGAGAATAAGAATCCGGGCAGCGGCGAGATATCAGAAAACGCGGACAAATTTTTTGTTTTCCGCACGCTGCCCGCGCGAGCGCTAGGTAGATGGCTGCGACGCCGGGAAGAAGCAATTCAGGGAGAACCACATGGGGCCTCCACGGGTGAGCCGGCTTTGCTGCTTGGCACCCTGGGGTAGGCGCGGGTTCGACTTTTCCGCGCGAACACCTGCACCCCACCTACCAGAATTGGCAGGGGAAGATACCCACCTGTCATGGATCAATGTCCGCGCCCGGCCCGACTCCTAGTGTCGCCGGCTCCCGACTCTCTCTCACGGATGAAAGGGCAATGCACCTTCTTGAACGTCAACACGATATCCAGCCCCTCTCGCGGGCAGACATGACCATCCACCTCAATGGCCAGCCCGTCGCGGCGGCTGCCGGTGAGACCGTGCTCAACGTGCTCAATGCCGTGGGCCTGCGCCGGCTCGCGCGCAACGACCATGGCCAGGCCAGCGGCGCCTTCTGCGGCATGGGCGTATGCCACTGCTGCCTGGTCGCCATTGACGGCCGGCCCAAGCGCCGCGCCTGCCAGACCGTCGTCCGGCCGGGCATGCGGGTGGAAACCGAAAGCAACCGCTTCGACCGGGAGGAACGGCCATGAACCTGCGCCCGGTGATCGTCGGCGGCGGCTCGGCCGGCATGGCCGCAGCCATCGAGCTGGCCAGGCGCGGGGTCCCCTGCATCCTCTTCGACGAGGCCTCGCGTCCCGGCGGGGTGGTCTATCGCGGCCCCTTGCGGGCCGGCGTCGATCCGGCCTACCTCGGCGCGCGCTACACCCGGATGCTGGAAAAACTGCGGCGCGATTTCTCCGCCTGCGCCGGGCACATCGACCTGCGCCTGAACAGCCGCGTGGTCGGCGGCGACGGCCAGCGCCTGATGGTCCTCGACGAGGCGGAACGGCTGCACGAGGTGGAGTATTCGCACCTGCTCCTGGCCACCGGCTGCCATGAGCGCAGCGTGCCGTTCCCCGGCTGGACCCTGCCCGGGGTGATGCTCCTCGGCGGCCTGCAATTGCAGATCAAGAGCGGCGTGGTGAAGCCCCTGGGCGATACCCTGATCGCCGGCAGCGGCCCGCTGCTGCCACTGGTGGCCTGCCAGCTGCATGCGGCTGGGGTACGTGTCGCCGGGGTCTACGAGGCCTGCGCGTTCGGCCGCATGGCCAGGGAAAGCCTGGCGCTGCTGAACAAGCCGCAACTGTTCCTCGACGGCCTGAGCATGCTCGGCTATCTCAAGCTCAACGGCATTCCGCTGCACTATGGCTGGGGCGTGGTGGAGGCCAGCGGCGAGGGGGAACTGACGGAAGTGACGGTAGCGCCCTACGACGAAGAGTGGCGGCCCGACCTAGAAAACGCGCGACCGGTGAAGGCCAGCACCCTGGCGGTCGGCTATGGCTTCATCCCGCGCACCCAGCTCAGCCAGCAGTTGGGCCTGGAGCACGGCTTCAGCGACGACGGATACCTGCGCGCGGAATGCAACGTCTGGCAGCAGAGCAGCCAACCGCACATCCACCTGGCCGGCGACATGGCGGGTATCCGCGGCGGCGAGGCGGCGATGATCGGCGGGCGCATCGCGGCCTTGTCGATCCTCCTGCAACGCGAGGCCATCGCGCCCGCCGAGGCCATCGAACGCCGAGAATCCCATCTCGCCCGGCTGGAGGCGATCAAGCGCTTCCGCGCCGGAGTCGAGCGCTACACCCAGCGCGGCGCCCGCCAGGTCGAACTGGCGCGGGCCGATACGGTTATCTGCCGCTGCGAACAGGTCACCCGCGGCGACATCGAGCGCGCGCTCGAACAGGGCGTGCAGGACATCGCCGGGCTGAAGATGCGCACCCGCGCCGGCATGGGCGACTGCCAGGGGCGGATGTGCATCGGCTACTGCAGCGATCGCCTGCGCCGCGCCACCGGACGCCACGACGTCGGCTGGCTGCGACCGCGTTTCCCGATCGATCCGATCCCGTTTTCCGCATTCCAGAACCTCGGTACGGAAGCCTGAACATGAACAGAACCTATGACATCGTGATTGCCGGCGGCGGCGTGATCGGCGCGTCCTGCGCCTACCAACTGTCCAGGCGCGGCAACCTGCGCATCGCCGTGGTCGACGACAAGCGACCGGGCAACGCCACCCGCGCCTCGGCCGGCGGCCTCTGGGCCATCGGCGAATCGGTGGGGCTGGGCTGCGGGGTGATCTTCTTCCGCATGATGTCCTCCCGCAACCGGCGCGAGGCCCAGGGCGCGGCGGTGGCGGTGGACGCGAGCACGCCGCACATCCTGCCGCCGGCGTTCTTCGACCTCGCCCTGCAATCCAACGCGCTGTACCCGGAACTGCACCGAGAACTGATCGAACGCCACGGGATGGACTTCAAGTTCGAGCGCACCGGCCTGAAATACGTGATCCAGGACGACGAGGATCGCCAGTACGCCGAGCACATCGTGGCGCAGATCCCGCATCTGGCCGAGCAGGTACGCTGGCTGGACCGCGAGGAACTGCGTCGTGCCGAGCCGGCGGTCAGCCACGCGGCCCACGGCGCGCTGGAATTCCTCTGCGACCACCAGGTCAGCCCATTCCGCCTGGCCGACGCCTACCTGGAGGCGGCGCGCCAGAACGGCGTCGAGCTGTTGCTGGGAACCAACGTCACCGGCGTGCTGCGCCAGGGCCGGCGGATCAGCGGAGTGCGCACGGACAATGCCGGGGTACTGCATTGCCGCACCCTGATCAACGCCGCCGGCGCCTGGGCCGCCGAACTCAGCGAGCTGGCCACCGGCCGGCGCATCCCGGTGAAACCGGTGAAGGGCCAGATCGTCCTCACCGAGCGTATGCCGCGACTGCTGAACGGTTGCCTGACCACCAGCGACTGCTACATGGCGCAGAAGGACAACGGCGAGATCCTGATCGGCAGCACCACCGAGGACAAGGGCTTCGACGTCAGCAACACCTTCCCGGAAATCGCCGGCCTGGTGCAGGGCGCGGTGCGTTGCGTGCCGGAGCTGCAACAGGTCAACCTCAAGCGCACCTGGGCCGGCCTGCGCCCGGGCTCGCCGGACGAACTGCCGATTCTCGGTCCGGTGGCGGAGGTGGAGGGCTACCTGAACGCCTGCGGGCATTTCCGCACCGGTATCCTCACCTCGGCGGTCACCGGGGTGCTGCTCGACCGGCTGGTCCACGAAGAGACGCTGCCGCTGGACATCGCGCCGTTCCTCGCCGCGCGCTTCCAGCCGGAGCCTGCCGCCGTGGCGGTCGCGGCCTGCTAGGTCCGCGAGGGGTAAATCCGCGGAGCGGGGCGGGCGCCGGACCGGCGTCCGTTCCGCACGGTTCCCGACAGCGGCGCAGTTGCCGTCGGCGCTATACTCATGGCTCCGAATTATTTCTAGACGACTGGTCTAATTCAAGCTACCGTGCGCCCATGAAACCCAGCTACGACGACACCCGCCAGCATCTGCTCGATACCGGATACCGGATCATGGCGGTCAAAGGCTTCTCCGGCGTCGGCCTCAACGAAATCCTGCAGACCGCGGGCGTTCCCAAGGGCTCGTTCTACCATTACTTCAAATCCAAGGAACAGTTCGGCCAGGCCCTGCTGGAGGACTACTTCCGCGTCTACCTGGCGGACATGGACCAACGCTTCTCCGCGCCAGGGCTGAATGCCCGCGAACGACTGATGAGTTACTGGCAGAAGTGGCTGGACAACGCCTGCCCGCCCTGCGACGAGCAGCGCTGCCTGGTGGTCAAGCTCAGCGCCGAGGTCGCGGACCTTTCGGAAAGCATGCGCATCACCCTGCGCGACGGCTCCGACGGGATCATCGAACGCCTGGTCGGCTGCCTCGGGCAGGGCCGCGACGACGGCTCCCTCGCGCCCTGCGATGCCCGGCACATGGCCAGCGCGCTGTACCAGTTGTGGCTCGGCGCGAGCCTGCTGAGCAAGCTGCACCGCAGCCCGGGACCGCTGGAAACAGCCATGCAGACCACCCGCAGCCTGCTGGAAATCTGAGGTTCCGCCAGGAAATACCCGCCCCGCGAGAGGCGGGTATTTTTTCGGCCTGTTAGTAGTCGACTGGTCTAATTTATACCGCGCACGGTATGAACCGTTCGCCACATGCGTCAGACAGAGGAGTCTGGATATGTCCCAATCCACGCAGGTCAACCGCCGCATCGTCCTCGCCTCGCGCCCCCACGGCGCCCCGACCCGGGATAACTTCCGCATCGAGCAGGTTCCGCTTCCTGAGCCCGGCGCGGGCCAGGTGCTGCTGCGCACCGTCTACCTGTCGCTCGATCCCTACATGCGCGGACGGATGAGCGACGCGCCGTCCTACGCGCCGCCGGTGGAACTCGGCGCGGTCATGGTCGGCGGCACGGTCAGCCGGGTGGAAGCCTCGAACCATCCCGGGTTCAAGGTCGGCGACTGGGTACTCTCGGCCAACGGCTGGCAGGACTACGCGCTTTCCGACGGCAGCGGCCTGGCGCGCCTGGGCGAGTCGCCGGAGCATCCGTCCTACGCCCTGGGCCTGCTCGGCATGCCCGGCTTCACCGCCTACATGGGCCTGCTCGACATCGGCAAACCCCAGGCCGGCGAGACCCTGGTGGTGGGCGCCGCCACCGGGCCGGTCGGCGCCACCGTCGGACAGATCGGCAAGCTCAAGGGCTGCCGGGTGGTCGGCGTCGCCGGCGGTGCGGAAAAATGCCGCCACGCCGTGCAGGTGCTCGGCTTCGATGCCTGCCTCGACCACCATGCCGCGGACTTCGCCGAACGACTGGCCGAGGCCTGCCCGGACGGCATCGACATCTATTACGAGAACGTCGGCGGCAAGGTCTTCGACGCCGTCTTTCCGCTGCTCAACGCCAAGGCCCGGATCCCGGTCTGCGGTATCGTCGCCCACTACAACGACACCGACCTGCCGCCCGGGCCGGACCGCTTGCCGGCGCTGATGGGCACGATCCTGCGCAAGCGCATCAAGGTGCAGGGCTTCATCATCTTCGACGACTACGGCCATCGCTACGATGAATTCCAGCGCGACATGTCGAAGTGGTTCGCCGACGGCCTCATCCAGTACCGCGAAGAGCGGGTCGACGGCCTGGAGAATGCCCCCGAGGCCTTCTTCGGCCTGCTCCAGGGACGCAATTTCGGCAAGCTGGTGGTGCGCGTCGGAGCCGACGCATGAACCAGGCGATCCGCGTGGTAGCGCTGTTGCAGGCGCGCGAGGGCAGGGCGGCGGAGGTCGAGCGGCTGCTGCTGGCCTGCGTGCAGCCGTCGCGGGCCGAGGACGGCTGTCTGTCCTACGTCCTGCACCGGAGCCTCGACGAGGCCGGGCGCTTCGTCTTCGTCGAACGCTGGGCCGACCGCGACGCCATCGAGCGGCACCGACGGATGCCGCACTACAGGGCGATGGCCGATGCCGTCGCCGATCTCCTGGCGGACCGCCAGGTGTTCCTTCTCGAGGAACTGCCAGCGGCCAGCCTGTCTCCGGTAGATCCGGAACCTACAAGACCCCACGAGGAGTGAAACGGATGAAAGTCGGATTTCTGGGCCTGGGCGGCATGGGCGCCGCCATGGCCACCCGCCTGGTGCAGGCGGGGCTCGAAGTGACGCTGTGGAACCGTTCCGCGGCGGCCTGCGAGCCGCTGGTGGCGCTGGGCGCGACCAGGGCGGAGGAGGTCGGCGAGCTGTTCGGCCTCGACGTGGTCATCAGCATGCTGGCGGACGACCAGGCGATTCGCGCCGTGCTGCTCGACAGCGGTGCGCTCGAACGGGCGAGGCCGGGTCTCATCCACCTGAGCATGTCGACCCTGTCGCTCGATTGCGTCGAGGCGCTCGACCAGGCACACCAGCGCCAGGGCATCGCGTTCGTCGCCGCGCCGGTGTTCGGCCGCACCGACGTGGCCGAGGCCGGCAAGCTGAACATCGTCGTCGGCGGTCCGGAGGAAGCCATCGAGCAAGTCAAGGCACTGCTGGAAATTATGGGACAGAAGACATGGTTTTTCGGAAAAGACCCGCGCAGCGCAATGGCGGTGAAGATCTCTGGTAACTTCATGATCGCCAGCGCCATCGAAAGCATGGGCGAAAGCGTCGCCCTGGTGAAGCGCCTGGGCGTCGAGCCCGGCCGGTTCATGGAACTCATGTCCTCGACGCTTTTCGATGCGCCTGTCTATCGCAACTACGGCCCGCAGATCGTCGAGCAGCGTTTCACCCCGGCCAGGTTCCGCCTGGTCCTCGGGTTGAAGGACGTCGACCTGGCGCTGTCCGCCGGCAAGCGCCACAACGTGCCGCTGCCGCTGGCCAGCCTGTTGCACGACGTGTTGCTCGAAGCCATCGCCCATGGCGACGGGGAATCGGACTGGACGGCGCTGGCGAAGGTAGCGTTGTCACGATCGGGACAAATCTGAAAAGGTTCTGCGCACGGCCCGACAGGGCCCGTGAAGCTGTTCGGCAATCTGGCGTGCTTTCCATGAACTCTTTTGACGGGAAGAAGGTATGTCCGAGCGTGAAACGGCTGCCGCGGGCCGGATCAACTGGCGGCGGATCCTGCCGATACTGCTCACCACGTCGTTGGTGGGCGGTGTCTGCGGGATCTTCGTGATCAACGAACTGGATCGCCAGCACGACGGGGCGCACCTGGCGTCCTACACCGAAATGGCCCTGGAGCGGGCGCTGGAGATTTCCTCCGCGGCCGAGCAGATGCTCCACGAGATGAACGCCGGCGGCCCCGCGGCCTGCAGCGACCAGGACTTGGAGGCGCTGCGCGCCATCGTGCTCGAATCGCGCTTCATGAGCGACGTCGGCCGGGTCAGCGGCAATCGCATCGTCTGTACCGGCGTCCGCGGCCGGCTACGATCGCCGTGGGGGCTGGCTGCGCCCGACCGGATCGACGCCAGAGGCACCCGCTTCTGGTCGGAGGGCATGCCCTTGCCCCTGCAGATGCTGCCTTCCGGCCTGGTCGGGCGCGGCAACGCCATCCTCTTCATCGCCCCGCATGCCTACTTCGATGTCGACCACCCGGACCCGGGCATCTCGGCGGCGGCCGTCAGCCGCGGCGGCGACTACATCTACCACCGTTTCGCCTGGGACGACGACCAGCCCCTCGAGGCGCTCGGCCGGCCCGGCTGGCCGCGCTTCATCGGCGCCCGGCAGATAAGCCTGTGCGACCCGACGCAGGACATCTGCGTGGTCTCCCTTCTCCGTGAACGCGGCCTGCTTGGCACCGAGCCCGGACGCGCGGCCATGGCCGCGGCGCTCGGCGGCGGGCTGTTGTTCGGCGTCATGCTGCTGCTCAGCTACCTGTTCGGCTTCCTCAACGACGAAAAACTGCCAGCCAGGCTGCTGCGCGCGTTGAAGCGCGAGGCCCTGGAGGTGCACTACCAGCCCATCGTGCGCCTGGCCAGCGGCCGCTGCGCCGGGGTCGAGGCCCTGGCGCGCTGGACCGATAGCAGCCTGGGGCGGGTTTCCCCGGATGTCTTCATCGGCGCCCTGGAGGAGAGCGGCGACATCGAACTGCTGACCCGTTTCGTCTTCCGCCGCGCCCTGAAGCAGCTCGGGCCGTTGCTGAGGGAGCAGCGGAGCTTCTACGTCAGTGTCAACGTCACCGGCAAGGACATCGCCGACCCCGGTTTCATCGATTTCGCCATGCGCCAGATGGCCAGGGAAAGCGTGCGCCCGGAACAGGTCGCGCTGGAACTGACCGAGCGCACCACCGAGGCCCAGGGCTGCCTGCTGGCCGGGATGAACCGCCTGCGCGAACTCGGCCTGAAGATCTACGTGGACGATTTCGGCACCGGTCATTCGAACCTGGTCTACCTGGCCAACCTGCCGGTCGACGCGATCAAGATCGACAAGGTCTTCACCCAGTCCATCGGCGACAGCAGCGCCGTCGAACTGATCTTCGACAAGCTCTGCTCGATGGCCGAGCACCTGGAGATCGGCGTGGTCGTCGAAGGGATCGAGACACAGGCCCAGGCCGACCACGTGCTGCGCCGCTCGCCCGAGGCCCTCGGCCAGGGCTGGCATTTCGGCAAGGCACTGCCGCTGGAGGCCTTCCTCGGCTACTACCGGAACCAGCCGACGGGCCGCTAGGGCGGGCCTTTCGCAGGGGCGTCGCGCTGCGCTAGCATCGGCCGTCCATACCGGACGCGGCCTGGACGGCCGCACTCCGGATCGCACGGATCGGCCGGAAACGGCCGCGATCACCACAGGCCGCCATGCACGCATTCCCCCTCACCCTGGACAACCGACTCGCCGACGCCCTGCCGCTATGGCGCAACCTGGCCCGCACCGACCGGGCGCCGCGAAGGAACATCGACCTCGCCGACTGGAAAGCCGACTGGCGCGAACTGATCGCCGCGCTCGACAGGTTTTCCCGGAGCCACGGCTATCGCCAGCCGTTCACCGCGCAAGGGCACGCAGCCCTGGAAAACGCCTGGGCCTGGGGCCAGGCCGCGGAAAACGCCAGTACGCTGCTGCTCAAGGCCATCGACCGGGGCCTGGCCGGCGCCGAACTGCGTTCCATCTACCTGGAGACCGCCGCGCTGTGGCTGGACTACAGCCGGCTGCTCGGCGCCGCCCGCGACAGCCTGCGCGAGCAGGGCGAGGTCGACTTCGAGACGGCGCCGGCCCTGGCGCCGCGCACCGGCCAGTACCCGTTCGCGCTGCAACTGCTCGCCATGGGCGTGCTGCTCGACGCCCAGGAGCTAATCCCGGCGCTGGTCGAGGAGGTCCTGCAGTTCGATACCGACCGCCTGCTCGACTATCTCGGCGCGGCCGCCCTCGGCCTGACTTCCGCCAGCGAGGAAACCTTCCATCCACGGCCGTTCGGGCAGTTGCGGGCGTTCTTCGAAGAGGCGGACGGCAGCGACGCCCAGGCGCTGGCGCCTTACCTGCAAAGCCAGTACCGGGAGTTCTTCCAGCTTTCCCCCAAGGCGCAGAAGAAGACCCGCCGCCTGACCGGCCCCTACGCCTGGGGCTGGTGGGCCATGGAGGTGTCGGCGCTGGGCGTGCTCTACGGCTGGGACGATGGCGTCCTGCGCGCCTCGCCGCATTACCTCGGCGACCTGGTCGACTACGCGCGGGCGCGCGGCGACGCCTGAGCCACCGGCCGCCGCTCAGGCCCGCCGGCGGCGGGCGAGGAAAGCGGCGGCCAGGTCGAGGCTGGTGCAGAGCAGGAAGTAGAGCAGGGCGACGAACAGGAAGATCTCCGTCGGGTGGACCATCACCCGGTTGCTCACCTGGGTGGCGACGAAGGACAGTTCGCCGACGCCGATCACGTAGGCCAGGGAAGTGTCCTTGATCAGCGACACCCACTGGTTGAGGAAGGACGGCAGCATCACCGGCAGCGCCTGCGGCAGGATCACCAGGCGCAACACCTGCCACGGCCGCAGTCCGAGCGCGCGGGCGGCCGCCCACTGTCCGGCGGGGAGGCTGTGGATGCCGGCGTACACCGAGTGGGCGAGGTAGGCGCCGCCGATCAGCGACAGCGCGCAGACCACGGTGGCCAGCGCCGGTACGTCGACATGGAAGACGATCGGCAGCAGGAAGTAGGTCCAGAAGATCAGCATCAGCACCGGGATCGCACGGAAGAAGCCGAGCAACGTCACCAGCAGCAGGCGCGGCTTGCCGGGCAGCACCGCGAGGGCCACGCCGAGGACCAGGCCGAGCACCGCCGAAGCCAGTCCGGAGAGCGACGCCAGCAGCAGGGTCAGCGCCGCTCCGCCAAGCGGGCCGTCCGGGTAGGCGCCGAGCAGCAGGTAGGACAGGTTGTCCGAGATGACCGAGAAATCCATCTCAGGCACCTCCCTGGCGGTAGCGGCGGGTCTGCTGCAACGCCTGGCCGAAGGCTTCGATCAGGGCGATGGCGCCGATGTAGAGGAGGGTGGCGATGCCGAAGGCCTGGAAGGTCTTGAAGGTCTCGGTTTCCACCTGGCGCGAAGCGTAGGACAGCTCGGCCAGGCCGATGGCCATCGCCAGCGAGGAGTTCTTCAGCGCATTCATGTACTGCCCGAGCAGCGGCGGCAGGGCCGTGCGCAGGGCCTGCGGCAGCACCACCACGCGCCATACCTGGCGCTGGGTCAGCCCCAGGGCGAGGCCGGCGGCGCGCTGCTCGGGGCGTACCGAGGCGATGCCGGCGCGGAACTCCTCGGCGACGAAAGCCGAGGTATAGAGGGTCAGCCCCCAGGCACCGGCGAGGAACTCGAAGGACGGCCAGTCGAGCAAGGGCGTCTCGTGCGGCGTGTTCAGCCAGCTCACCAGCGCTTCCGGCAGCAGCGCGGGAACGCCGAAGTACCAGAAGAACAGCTGCACCAGCAGCGGGGTATTGCGGAACAGCGCCAGGTAGGCGCGCGCCGGCCAGGACAGCAGGCGTCGGCGCGACAGCCGGGCGATGGCCAGGGGGGCGCCGATCAGGGTGGCGAGCAGGCAACTGAGCAGGGCAAGGCCGAGGGTCAGCAGGAAGCCGTCGAGCAACCAGCGCAGGTACTGCGGGGCGAGAAGTTCGCCGAACATGTGCGGGATTCCGTCGGGTAGAACGAAAAACGCGCCTCAGCGAAGTGAGGCGCGCGGGTCGTGCGGGCGAAGCGGGCCGCTCAGCTCTTGTCGCCGATCTTGTACAGGCGCGCCAGCGGGGTCTTGGTCTGCGGACCGAACCAGGTGTCGTAGATCTTCTGCGCCTGACCGTCCTGCTCCAGCTCGCGCAGGCTCTTGTCGACGAACTCGGTCAGGGACTTCTCGCCCTTGGGAATACCGACGCCGATCAGGTCGTTGGAAATGGTGAAGGGCGGCACTTCGTACTTGTCGCGGTCGGGCACGTTGGCCAGCAGGCCGATCAGCTTCGGACCGTCCTGGGTGATGGCCTGGACCTGGCCGTTGCGCAGGGCGGTGAAAGCGAAGGGCGTGTCGTCGTAGGCGATGACCTTGGCGCCGGGGAACTTCTCGCGCAGCACGCCTTCGTTGACCGTGCCCTTGTCCACGCCGACCCGCCACTTGTTGAGGACTTCCGGCGAGGTCAGGGTGCCTTTCTTGACGATGAACTGCTGGCCGGAGGAGAAGTAGGGGATGCTGAAGTCCACCTGCTGCGCACGCTCCCGGGTGATGGTGAAGTTGGCCAGGACCAGGTCGACCTTGTTCGCCGTCAGCAGCGGGATGCGGTTGGCCGGGTTGGTCGGCAGCACTTGCAGCCGGACGCCCAGCTTGTCGGCCAGGGCCTTGGCATAGTCGACGTCGAGGCCTTCGATCTGCTTGCTCTTGGCGTCGACGAAGCCGAACGGCGGGTTGCTGTCGAAGGACGCGACGCGCAATACGCCGGCCTTGCGGATGTCCTCCAGGCGGTCGGCCTGGGCCAGGCCGGAGATCAGGGCGAGGGCGAGGGCGGTGATGGCGGGGAGTTTCTTCATGAAAGTTCCAGCTCCTTGTCGGCCGCGATCGACGATCAGGGCCTTGCAATGTGGGGCGGACATTCCGGATGGGAATGCCGCCATGTCGGCGCGGGGGTATCCCGTGGCGAAGGGAGTTTGGCAGGGGCCAAGGGTCGGGAGAAAAGAATGAATCGATCTATCTTATTTCCAGACGAAATAAGAGGTATGAAAACAAGGATTCAAGGAAATAAAAAACGATAGCGTAACGCCATGGTCCGCAGGGCTTCCGCGTCGGGGGTTCGTCGTCGAGAAGGAAGGCCGGGGCCCGGCGGCCCCGTCAGCGGCTGTCCCGGCAGTCGATCACGCTGGCGTTGGTGATGATGTCCCGGCTGTCGGTGTACAGGGTGATGCTGCAGAAATAGTCGAGGATGGTCTCGTTCTCGTAGTAGCCGGTCTTGCGATAGACCGCCTCGCTACTCACCGGCGCCATGCCGGCGACCCCCTGGCCACCGACGCCGACCCAGGTCTCGCGCTGGCCGACGTACTCGGTGCCGGTCTGTATGAAGACCTTGTCCGGCCCCATGTGGGTCCGCACGCGGTTCCAGGCGTAGAAGCCGCCGCTACCGTAGGACGAAGGGCCGAGGCCCTGGTCGGGCTTGCCGAACAGTTCGAAGGCCTTGCCGGCGGGCTGGCCGATGAGCTTCTGCGCGGCGACCTTGACCTCGTTGTCGCGATTCCCCGACTGACCGAGGGAGGCGCAGGCGCTGAGACCGAGGACGAGCAGGGCGAGACCGAAGGGCTTGATCGAGGGCATGGCATTCACTCCGTTGAAATGCCCGAGGATGTTAGAGGTCCAGCCGGCTCGCGGCTATTAGCTCATTTGTGCTAGTGCCGCTCACTTCGCCAGGTGCCGCGCCTGTTCGGCATGTACGCTGGCCATGAAGGTCTGCATGGCCGAGGAGTGGACCCGGTTGCGTCGGGTGATCAGGCCGTAGGGCGGCAGGCGCGGCTCCAGCTGGATCGGCAGGATCGCCAGCAGGTGCTTGCCCGGGTAGTCCTCGATCACCGAGCGCGGAGTGATGCCGATCATGTCGGTCTGTTGCAGCAGGGAGAGCAGGGTCATGATCGAGGTGGTCTCGACGATACTGCTCGGCAGGTCGATGCGCGCGTTGTGGAAGGCCTGGTTGACGATCCCGCGCATCGGGCTGGGGTGCTGCTGCAACACCCAGGTCAGCTCCTGCAACTCGCCCCAGTCCAGCTTGCGTGCCTGCGACAACGGGTTCTGCGCGCCGACCACCACGCAGAGTTCCTCCTCGCCGAGGCTGTCGAACACCAGGTCGTCGGTGCGCGCGCCGCTGGGGATGCGTCCGAGCACCACGTCCAACTGGTCCTGTTGCAGGGCCTGGACCAGCACGTCGCTGGTGTCCACCTGGATGCTCATCGACAGCCGTGGATGACTCTGCTTCAGGGTCGCGATGGTGCGCGTCAGCAGGCTCGAGGCCAGCGCCGGGATCGCTCCGACGGTGACCCGGCCGAGGTTGCCGGACTCCAGCGCGACCAGTTCCTCGCGCATCCCGGACAGCTCGGCGAAGATCATCCGCGAGTAATAGATCAGCGTCTCGCCGAAAGGCGTCGCGCGCATGCCGCGCGGCAAACGCTCGAACAACTCGACGCCGAGCAGGTCTTCGGCCTCGTGGAGCATCTTGGTCGCCGCCGGCTGGGTCATGCCGATCTCGTCGGCGGCGCGGCGCAGCGAGCCGAGTTCCTCCAGGGCCAGCATCAGGCGCAACTGGCGCAGGCGCAGGCGGCTGTGGATGATGCTGGCGTCGGGAATCCGGGACATGGCGTATCTCGCTGGCGGCGGGGAGACCCAGGGTGACAAGAAATCCACCCCGCCGCCAGACGCAGGCTCAGGCGGCATGCCGGAGACTCCGCCGGCCACGCCGGAACAGCGCCCCGGCGCAACGCGCCAGCAACGGCCAGAGCAGCATCGCCAGCGCCGCGCCGGTCAGGCTGGCCACCAGCGGGTTGGACCAGAACACCGAGAGTTGCCCGTCGGAGAACAGCATCGACTGGCGGAACGCGTCCTCGGCCTTGTCGCCGAGCACCGCGGCGAGCACCAGCGGGGCGATGGGGTAGCCGAGTTTCTTGAACAGGTAGCCGAGCGCGCCGAACAGCAGCATCAGGACCACGTCGAGCATGGCGTTGTGCACCGAGTAGGCCCCGATGGCGCAGACCATGACGATGATCGGCGCGACGATGGCGAACGGAATCCGCAGGATCGAGGCGAACAGCGGTACGGTCGCCAGTACCACGATCAGGCTGACCACGTTGCCCAGGTACATGCTGGCGATCAGGCCCCAGACGAAGTCGTGTTGTTCGACGAACAGCGTCGGCCCGGGATGCAGCCCCCAGATCATCAGGCCACCGAGCATCACCGCGGCGGTCGCCGAGCCGGGGATGCCGAGCGTCAGCATCGGCAGCAGGGCGCTGGTGCCGGCGCTGTGGTCGGCAGTCTCCGGAGCGATCACGCCTTCCACCTCGCCCTTGCCGAAGTTCTCGCGGTTCTTCGAGAAGCGCCGCGCCAGGCTGTAGCTCATGAACGAGGCTGCGGTGGGGCCGCCCGGAGTGACGCCCATCCAGCAGCCGACCAGCGCGCTGCGCAGCCAGGTCAGCCAGTAGCGCGGCAGCCTGGCCCAGGTACGCAGGATCACCATCGGCGTGATGCGTGCGCGCTCGCCGCGAAACACCAGGCCTTCCTCCACCGTGCAGAGGATCTCGCCGATGCCGAACAGGCCGATCACCGCCACCTCGAAACTCAGCCCGGAAAGCAGCCAGGGCTGGTCGAAGGTCAGGCGCAGGTCGCCGGACACGGTATCCATGCCCACGGCGGCCATGGCGAAGCCGATGGTCATCGCCACCAGGGTCTTCAATGGCGGGTTGCGGCTCATGCCGATGAAGGTGCAGAACGCCAGCAGGTAGACGGCGAAGAACTCGGGCGAGCTGAACGCCAGGGCGAAGCGAGCGATATGGGTGGACAGGAAGGTCAGCAGCAGCACGCCGACCAGCGCCCCGAGGAGCGCCGAGGTGAAGGCGGCGGTCAGCGCTTCGCCGGCCTGGCCGTTGCGCGCCATCGGGTAGCCGTCGAAGGTGGTGGCCACCGACGAGGGCTCGCCGGGGATGTTGAACAGGATCGAGGTGATCGAGCCACCGAACAACGCGCCCCAGTACATGCAGGAAAGCAGGATGATCGCCGACACCGGCGACATGCTGAAGGTCAGCGGCAGCAGCAGCGCCACCCCGTTCGGCGCACCGAGGCCCGGCAGCACGCCGACCAGGATGCCGAGCAGCACGCCGATCACCATCAGGCCGAGGTGATGGGCGCTGAGGACCAGGCTCATGCCCTGCATCAGGGAATCGAATTCGCTCATGGCCTGGCGCTCCCGACGAAGGCCGCGAGGTCGGCCAGTATTCCGGCATCCAGCGGCACCTTGAACCAGACGGCGAAGACCAGGTAGCTGGCCAGCGCCGCGCCGCAGGACAGCGTGACGATCAGCGGCACGCCGTAGGGTTTGTCGCGGCTGCGGTCGCGCCACATGAACCAGGCGATGAACAACGCGGAGGCGAGGTAGATCCCGGCGAACGGCATGGCCGCCACGTAGGCGGCGATCGGCAGGAACACCGCAAGCACCCGGCGAAAGGCCGCGCGGGCGACGAACGAGGTACCCAGCGCCCGCCAGCGGCACAGGGCCATGAGCAGGTTGCCGAGGCTGGCGGCGCTCAGCAGCAGGCCGATGTAGAAGGGGAAATAGCCGGCCTCGGGGCCGCTGTCGCCCCAGCCGATGCCGATATCCTGGCTGCCGTACATGACGATCGCGCCGAGCGCGGCGGTGAACAGCGCCAGGCCGATCTCCACCCAGCGGGTGGCGACCAGCGGCGCATTGGATGAGCTGGACATGTTCGTCTCCTGGTCGCGCTACGCGGGTTACTGGCGAAGCCAGCCGGCTTCCTGGAACAGCGGGATGACGCGCTGGCGGTCCTTCTCGATGTAGCTCACCAGGTCCTCGCCAGCGAGGAAGGTCGGCGCCAGCGCCGAGCGTTCGACATAGTCCCTGAACTCGGCGGTCTGGCTGACCTTGCGCATCAACTCGACGTAGAAGGCGCGCTGCTCGTCGCTGACTCCGCCGGGCAGGAACACGGTGCGCGGGAAGCGGTACTGGTCAATGCCCAGGCCCTGTTCGTGGCAGGTGGGGATGTCCGCCCAGGACTGCTCGGCAGCGACCTTGGCGGTGTAGATCATGCGCTCGTGGCTGAACACGCAGAGCGGCCGGACCTGGCCGCCGCGCCACTGGCTGAGGCTTTCCGCCGGGTTGTTGAGGTTGGCGGCGATGTGCCTGCCGGCCAACTGGATGGACGCCTCGCTGCCGCTCTTGAAGGGGATGTAGGTCAGCTTGCCGCCGACCTGCTTGCCGAGCAGCAGGCTTAGAGTCTGGTCGACGTCCTTCGACTGGCTGCCGCCGAAGCGCATGCCTGCCGCGTCCTTCTTCAGATCGGCGAGGAACGCCGCGGCGTCCGCCCACGGCGCCGCCTGGTAGGTCCAGAGGATGAAGTCGTCCTCGGCCACCGCCGCCACCGGCGTCAGGTCGGTCCATTGGTAGCCCAGCCGGGCCACCAGCGGCAACAGGTAGACATTGTTGGTGCCGATCACCAGCTTGTGCGCGTTGCCCTTGGCCAGCTTCAGGTCGAGGAAGGCTTCGGCGCCGTTGCCGCCGCCCTTGTTCAGCACCACGGTGTTGACCTCGAGCAGCTTGTTCTGGCTGATCGCCGACTGGACCAGGCGGGCGAGTTGGTCGGTGCCGCCACCGGGACCGCCGGCGACGACGATCTCCAGGTTCTCTTCGGGTTTCCAGGCAGCCGCCAGGGCGGGCAGGGCGGTGCAGCAGAGCAGGGCGCAAGCGGCCAGGAAGGAGGGGACGGAGCGCGCATATGCGGTACGCATGGAGGACCTCTGGTTGTCATTGTTGTTATGGGTAGAGCGGAGTGTGCGAAGCGCACCGATAAGCGTCCACTCAAAATAAGGCATACACCGATAGCCTGGGGTTATGAGTGGAAGCGGATGTCGGATACCTGGAGCGATAACCGTAGGAAATGGCCGTATGAGCAGCTTTGATTAGACGGTTATCGATGGAAAGCCGGATAGTGGGCCTGCCGGACCTGCCAACCCAGTTCCGCAGCACAAGAACAACAATAAAAGAGGTACGACCCATGGCTCAGGCACAGACCGCCGTGCTCCAGGCTGATCCTGCCCAGGACAAGGCCACTGCCGCAAAACCCAGCAACGTCCGCTGGCGCATCTTCGCCATCGTCTTCGCCCTGACGGTGATCAACCTGGTCGACCGGGTCTCGCTGTCCATCGCCATGCCCACCATCGCCGGTGAATTCCAGCTCACGCCGAGCATGCAGGGGCTGATCCTCAGCAGCTTCTTCTGGGCCTACGCGCTGTTGCAGATTCCCGGCGGCTGGCTGATCGACCGCTACGGCCCGCGCCGGGTGATCGGCTGGTCCACCGGCCTCTGGGGAGCCTTCCAGACCCTCGCTGCCTTCGCCAGCGGCGGCCTGTCGCTGATGTTCGCCCGGGTCGCCCTGGGCGCGGCGGAAGCGCCGCTGTTCCCCTCCGGCGGCAAGCTCAACTCGCTGTGGCTGGGCTCCAGCGAACGCAGCCGCGGCGCCGTGCTGATGGACTGCGGAGGGCCGCTGGGCGTCGCTCTCGGCGGACTGGTCATCGCCTACCTGATCGCCGTGCTCGGCTCCTGGCGCAGCGCCTTCTTCATCGCCGGCATCGCCACCCTGGCCATGGCCTGGCTGGCCTGGCACTACCTGCGCGACGACCCGGCCGAGCATCCCGGGGTCAACGCCGCCGAGCTGGACCGGATCAACGCCGACCGCTCCACCCCGCTCGCCGAAGCGGACTGCCAGGCCGGCGGAAGACTGGGCATCGCCGGCCGCTCCCTGGTCGGTATCGTCCTCGGCCGCGCCAGTTGGGCCATGGTGTTCTTCGGCCTGCTGACCTGGGGTCCTAGCTACCTGGCGCAGGCGCGCGGCTTCGATATCAAGGGTATCGGCGCCGCGACCTTCGTCATCTTCCTCTGCGGCGCCGTCGGTTCCCTGGTCGGCGGCTTCCTCTGCGACCTGCTGATCCGCAAGGGCGTGCGCCGCGGCCTGGCGGCCAAGGGCCTGCTGACGGTCTCGGGCCTCGCGGCGCTGGTCGCCTTCCTGCTGTTGCCGAGCCTGGAAGATGCCTATGCCGCCGTGACCCTGCTGGCGCTGACCGCCTTCTTCCTGATGTGGGGCAGCCTGTACTGGAGCTTTCCGGCCTTGCTCGCCGCTCCGGCCCGGGTCGGCCTGGTCGGCGGGGTGATGAACATGGCCGGCAGCCTCGGCGGCATCGCCGTGCCGATCCTGGTCGGGCTGCTGCTGCAACACCTGGGCGGATATGCCGCGGTGCTGGGCTTCTTCGCCCTCTGCTCGGCAGCCTTCATCGCCGGCACCCTGCTGATTTCCCTGGACAAGACCGAGGCAAAGCATGGCTGAGCTGTACGACGGGCCGATCGTCGACGCCCATCATCATTTCTGGGACCCGCAGGCGAACTACCACCCCTGGCTCGCGGAGGACGCCAAGATTCCGTTCCGCTACGGCGACTACAGCGCGATCAAGCGCCGCTACCTGCCGGCGGACTACTTCGGCGACGTCGGCGCACACAGGGTGGTCGAGACGGTCTACGTGGAAACCGAGTGGGACCCGCGCGATCCGCTCGGCGAAACCCGCTTCGTGCATCACCTCGCCGAACGCCATGGCGCGCCCCACGCAGTGGTGGCGCAGGCCTGGCTGGACGCGCCGGACGCCGCCGAGGTGCTGGCGGCGCAGGCGGGCTTCGCACGGGTCCGCAGCGTCCGCCACAAGCCCGGCGGTC
>NZ_KV828478.1:184575-193782 GCF_001836405.1 Pseudomonas sp. HMSC057H01
GGTCCGCAGCGTCCGCCACAAGCCCGGCGGTCCGCAACGCCCGCAACAGGTCGGCGAGCTGCGCAGCCTGATGAGCGACGAGCGCTGGCGTCGCGGCTATGCCGAGCTGGCCCGGCACGGCCTGCACTTCGACCTGCAGACACCCTGGTGGAACCTCGCCGAGGCCGCATGCCTGGCGCGCGACTTCCCCGATACGCTGATCGTGCTCAACCATGCCGGCCTGCCGTCCGATCGCAGCGAGGAGGGGCTGGCCGCCTGGCAACGGGCCATGGCGCGCTTCGCCGAATGCCCCAACGTGGCGTTGAAGATCTCCGGCATCGGCCAGGCCGGCCGGCGCTGGAGCGTCGAGGACAACGCCTGGATCGTCCGCGAAAGCATCGCCCTGTTCGGCGTCGAGCGGGCGATGTTCGCCAGCAACTTCCCGGTGGACAGCCTGTGCGGCTCGTTCGACGACATCTATGGCGGTTTCAAACGCATCGTCGCCGACCTGCCGTACGCCGACCAGGAACGGCTTTTCCATAGCAACGCGCGGCGCATCTACCGCACCGTACCCGACACCGTGCGCCTGCAGCAGGCGTCGCTCGACCCGAGGACTTCCCCATGAACGCTCCATCCCTACCGCGACTGGCCATGGTCCTGGGCGATCCGGCCGGCATCGGCCCGGAACTGATCGCCCGCCTGCTGGCCGACACCGAGGTGCGCGAGAAGGCGCACATCGTGCTGATCGCCGACGAAGCGGAAATGCGCCGCGGCATGCGCATCGCCGGCTGCGAATTCCCCTACCGACGCATCGACGCCCTGGAGACCCTGGATTTCGCCGACGCCACGCCATTGCTGCATCCCTGGCTCAGCCAGGGCGGGGACGAGTTCCCACGCAGCGAAGCGAGCGCCGTCGGTGGCCGCTACAGCCTGGAAACCCTCGCGCTGGCCCTCGAACTGACCCGCAGCGGCAGGACCGACGCGATCCTCTTCGGCCCGCTGAACAAGACCTCGCTGCACATGGCCGGCATGGACCACAGCGACGAGTTGCACTGGTTCGCCGAGCGCCTGGGGTTCGGCGGCCCGTTCTGCGAGTTCAACGTCCTCGACGACCTCTGGACCTCGCGGGTGACCTCCCACGTAGCCCTGGCCGAGGTGCCGGGCCTGCTCAGCCAGGAGCGGGTAGGGGAGGCGATCCGCCTGATCGACGACGCGCTGCGCCGCAGCGGCCTGGCGCGGCCGCGCATCGGCGTCTGCGGACTGAACCCGCACAACGGCGACAACGGCAGCTTCGGCCGCGAGGAGCTGGACATCATCGCTCCGGCGGTGCAGAAGGCGCGCGAACAGGGGATCGCCGCCGACGGCCCGTATCCCGCCGACACCATTTTCCTCAAAGTGCAGGGCGACGCCCGTGCCTTCGACGCGGTGGTGACCATGTACCACGACCAGGGGCAGATCGCGATCAAGCTGATGGGCTTCTCCCGCGGCGTGACCGTCCAGGGCGGCCTGCCGATCCCCATCGCTACGCCGGCCCACGGTACCGCCTTCGATATCGCCGGGCAGGGAAGGGCCGACGTCGGCGCCACCCGCCAGGCGTTCGAGATCGCCTGCCGGATGGGCAGACGCAAAGCCTGATCGCCTGCATGCGACGCGACAACCAGAGCGCCGCCCCTTCGTAACGCGCTCCCTGGCGCCTCCCTGTACCGTCGCGGCGGGGCAGGAGGCGTCGCACCTTCGACGAGAGACACATCGCCTGGAGCCGCAGCGCTCCACGGCTCGCTTCGGCCTGGGAAAAGGAAAAACAACAATGACCCGTTCCGCTCCGAACCTGCTGAAATCCGCCTCGCTCGCCCCGGTCCTGCTGGCCGGCCTGCCGTCGCTCGCCGGCGCCGAGGGCTTTATCGAAGACGCCAGCGTCAGCCTCGGCCTGCGCAATCTCTATTTCAATCGCGACTTCCGCCAGCCCGGCGCGGCGCAGTCGAAACAGGAGGAGTGGGCCCAAGGCTTTCTCCTACAGGCAAAATCCGGCTATACCCAGGGCACCCTGGGCCTCGGCGTCGAGCTGATCGGCCAGCTCGGCCTGAAGCTCGACAGCAGCCCTGATCGTGCCGGCTCCGGGCTGCTGCCACGCCACGCCGACGGACGCGCAGCGGACGACTACGCGCGACTGGGCGTGGCGCCGAAGCTGAAGCTGTCGAATACCGAGCTGAAGCTCGGCGAACTGCTGCCGGAACTGCCAATCCTCCTGCGCAACGACGGCCGCCTGCTGCCACAGACCTTCCAGGGCGGCATGCTGACCTCCAGGGAAATCGCCGGCCTGACCCTGCACGGCGGGCAGATGCGTTCGCTCAGCCAGCGCAACTCCAGCGACCACCAGGACCTCTCGGTGGATGGGCGCGGCGGGGTGTTCTCCGACCGTTTCGACTACCTGGGCGCGGAGTACCGCTTCAATGCCGAGCGCAGCCAGGTCGGGCTGTGGCAGGCGCGACTGCAAGACATCTACCGGCAGGACTACTACAGCTTGAGCCACAAGCAGAGCTTCGGCGGCTGGCGCCTGGGCGCCAGCGTCGGGCTCTTCGACACGCGCGACGAAGGTGCCGCGAAGCTCGGTGATCTGGAGAATCGCGCGCTGACCGGTTTCTTCAGCGCGACCCGCGGCCGCCACAGCCTCGGCGCCGGCTACCAGCGCATGTACGGCGACGACGGGATGCTCTACATCGCCGGCACCAGCACGCCGTTGGTCAACGACATCCAGGTGCGCAACTTCACCAGCGCCGGCGAGCGCTCCTGGCAACTGCGCTACGACTACGACTTCGTCGCCCTGGGCATTCCCGGGCTGACCGCCATGGCCCGCTACGCCAGCGGCGCCCATGCCCGGACGAAGGCGATGGACGACGGCCGCGCCTGGGAACGCGACGTGGACGTCGCCTACGTGATCCAGAGCGGCCCGCTGAAGAACCTCGGCCTGCGTTGGCGCAACGCCATGCTGCGGTCCAACCATGCCGCCGATGTCGACGAGAACCGCCTGATCCTCTCGTATTCCCTGCCGCTGCTCTGAGCGCAGGGCCGTTCTCGCTGCTGCCCGATAACCGGCGATTGGCTGATTGGTGAAAAGGTATTGCCTGGGGTTATCGATGAATGCGCAGAAGTGATTATCCGCGCGGGAGCGGCCTGGCTACAGTCGGCCCAACGCAAGCGGCCATGCCGCCTCCGCGTCGAACAACAACAAGAAGGAAGCCCTCCATGAGCGCCATGAACGACCACGCCAGGCTGCTGTCCTCGGCGATCGCCACCAGCCGCCTGCGGCTCCTGCCTTTCCTGGTCCTGATGTATGTACTGGCTTTCATCGACCGGGCCAACGTCGGTTACGCGCGGGCCTTCCTGCAAGCCGACACCGGCCTTGGCGATGCCGCCTTCGCGTTTGGCGCGAGCATCTTCTTCATCGGCTACGCCTGCTTCGAGGTGCCCAGCAACCTGATGCTGCACCGCCTCGGCGCCAGGGTCTGGCTGTGCAGGATCATGGTCACCTGGGGCCTGGTCTCGGCGGCGATGATGTTCGCCGACGACGCCATGACCTTCTATGTCCTGCGTTTCCTGCTGGGCGTCGCCGAGGCGGGCTTCTTCCCCGGCATCATCCTCTACCTCACCTACTGGTTCCCGCAGCGCAGCCGTGCCCAGGCGCTCGGCCTGTTCTATTTCGGCCTGCCGCTGGCGCTGGTGCTGGGCGGTCCGCTGTCCGGCTGGCTGCTGGAGTTCCACGGCATCTTCGGCCTGGCCAACTGGCAGTGGCTGTTCGTCACCGAGGGCCTGCTGGCCTCGCTGGTCGGCATTGCCGCCTACTTCTACCTGGTCGACCGCCCGCGCGATGCCGGCTGGCTGAGCGACGAGCAGAAGCGGGCGCTGGAAGGCGAGCTGGCCGAAGAAGACACCCGCAAACAGGCACGCGGCCCGCACGGCTTCCTCAGCGCTCTGCGCAGCGGCCAGGTGCTGAAGTTCTGCCTGGTCTACTTCACCATCCAGATGAGCGTGTACGGCGTGGTGTTCTACCTGCCGACCCGCATCGCCAGCTTCCTCGACGGCCAGGTCGGCCTGAACGTCGGCCTGATCACCGCGATTCCCTGGGCTTGCGCCCTGGTGGTAACGCGCCTGGTGACCCGCCAGGCCGACCGCAGCGGCCAGCATCGCCAGCTCGCGGTGGCCATGCTGGGCATGGCCGCAGCCGGTATCGCCGCCTCGGCGCTGGCCGGCAACCTGGGCCTGGCGGTGATCGCCTTCTGCTTCGCCGCGTCCGGCTTCGTCTCGGTGCAGCCGCTGTTCTGGACCCTTCCCACCGGCTACCTGAGCGGTGCGGCCGCGGCCAGCGGCATCGCCCTGATCAACTCCCTGGGCAACCTCGGCGGCTTCGTCGCGCCGAACCTCAAGACCCTCATGGAAAGCCAGTTCGCCGACCCGCGCGCCGGCATGTTCGCCCTGGCCGCCGTCGGCCTGCTCGGCGCCTGCCTGCTGGCCCGGCTGAAGACCTCCGGATCGTCGTCCGTCCCGCTGCGAGCGCGGCAGGCCGGCTGACCCACACTACGCACCGATAGGAGCTGCGACATGAAAATCAAATCCGTCCGTACCCGCGTCTTCGAATGGAAGGGCAAGGTCGTCCCGCCGCAGGCGCACTTCTGCACCAATGCCAGCGACATCCTGTTCGAGAAAGGAGACGCCATGGGCTCGTTCCGCTTCCACGGCTGGCTGGTGGTGGAGATCGAGACCGACGACGGCCTCGTCGGCATCGGCAACTGCGCCCTGGCGCCGCGCGTGGCGAAGGAAATCGTCGACCTCTACCTGGCGCCGATCTGCATCGGCGAAGACCCGTTCGACAACGAGTACATCTGGCAGAAGATGTATCGCCGCACCCACGCCTGGGGCCGCAAGGGCATCGGCATGGCAGCCATCTCGGCGGTCGACCTGGCGATCTGGGACATCATGGGCAAGGCGGTGAACAAGCCGGTGTTCAAGCTGCTCGGCGGCCGCACCAAGGAGAAGATCTGGACCTACGCCTCGAAGCTCTACGCCAACGACAACCTCGACGCCTTCCTCGAAGAGGCCCAGGGCTACCTGAACCAGGGCTTCACCGCGCTGAAGATGCGCTTCGGCTATGGCCCCAAGGACGGCCCGGCGGGCATGCGCAGGAACATCGAGCAGGTCCGCGCGCTACGCGAACTGGCCGGGCCGGACATCGACATCATGCTCGAATGCTACATGGGCTGGACCCTGGAATACGCCCGGCGGATGCTGCCGAAGCTCGCCGAGTTCGAACCGCGCTGGCTGGAGGAGCCGGTGATCGCCGATGACATCGAGGGCTACGTCGAGCTGAAGAAGATGGGGATCATGCCGATCTCCGGCGGCGAGCACGAATTCACCGGCCACGGCTTCAAGGACCTGCTGGAGCGCCGCGCGGTGGACGTCATCCAGTACGACACCAACCGCGTCGGCGGGATCACCGCCGCGCGCAAGATCAACGCCATGGCCGAGGCCTGGTCGGTGCCGGTGATCCCGCACGCCGGACAGTTGCACAACTATCACCTGACCATGGCCAGCACCGCCTCGCCGATGGCCGAGTTCTTCCCGGTGTTCGACGTCGAGGTCGGCAACGAGCTGTTCTACTACGTGTTCAAGGGCGAGCCGCAGCCGGTCGACGGCTATATCCAGCTGGACGACCACAAGCCCGGTCTGGGCCTGGAGATATCCGAAGAGCACCTCAAGGATTTCATCATCATCGAGTGATAGTCGGAGCCCACAGGAGGAGCCGAGATGCGGCTGATTCAATTCGAGGACCGGGCAGGGCAGCGCCGGGTCGGCGTCGTCGAAGGCGCCGGGATACAGGTGCTGCGCGGCGTGCGCAGCACGCGCGAACTGGGGCTGGCGGCGATTCGCGCGGGCAGCGGCCTGCACGACGAGGTGCTGCGCCGAGGCAGCGAGCCAGGCCCGGACTATGCCGGGTTGCTGGAGGAGGGAAGGGTGCTGCCGCCGCTGGATCATGACGACCCGGCCCATTGCCTGGTCAGCGGCACCGGCCTGACCCACCTGGGCAGCGCCGCGACGCGCGACCGCATGCACCAGCAGAACCAGGGCGACGAGACCGCGCTGACCGACACCATGCGCATCTTCAGGTGGGGCCTGGAGGGCGGCAAGCCACCGGCGGGCCAGGTCGGCGCGCAGCCTGAATGGTTCTACAAGGGCGACGGCGGCATCGTCGTGCGCCCCGGCGCGGACTTCCCGCTACCGGCCTTCGCCGAGGACGCCGGCGAGGAACCGGAGCTGGTCGGGCTCTACCTGATCGGCGATGACCGCCGGCCTTACCGGCTCGGCTACGCCCTGGGCAACGAGTTCTCCGACCACCTGATGGAGCGCCGCAACTACCTGTACCTGGCGCATTCCAAGCTACGCGCCTGCTGCTACGGGCCGGAGCTGCGAGTCGGCGAACTGCCGCGCCACCTGCAGGGCGAGAGCCGGATCCTGCGCGACGGCGAAGTGCTCTGGCAGCAGGCGTTCCTTTCCGGCGAGGACAACATGTGCCACAGCCTGGAGAACCTCGAGTACCACCATTTCAAGTACGCGCAGTTCCTCCGTCCGGGCGACGTCCACGTGCATTACTTCGGTACCGCCACGCTGTCCTTCGCCGACGGGATCAAGGCTGCTCCGGGGGATGTCTTCGAGATCGCCATGACCGAGTTCGGCGCGCCGCTGCGCAATGGCATCGCCGCCGTCGAGACCGCACTGACGCCGGGGCGGGTGGTAGCGCTCTGAAGCCCCACCGCCGTGCATAGGCCGGAGCTCCACGAGAGACCCGCGGCACGGTTTCCTTCATTCCTGCGGAGCCTTGGCTCCAACCCCGCCGGCCATCCCCGGCGGGGCTTCCCCTGTATGAGGTCGACATGACAGCCATCCTCGGACACAACTTCATCGGCGGCGCCCGCAGCGCGGCCGGCACGCTCTTCCTGCAAAGCCTCGACGCCGCCAGCGGTGAGGCGCTGCCGTACCGCTTCGTGCAAGCCACCCCGGAAGAAGTGGACGCCGCCGCCGAGGCCGCCGCCAGCGCCTACCCGCACTACCGGCAACTGCCAGCCAGCCGCCGCGCGGAATTCCTCGATACCATCGCCGCCGAACTCGACGCACTGGACGATGATTTCGTCGCCATCGTCTGCCGTGAAACCGCGCTACCGGCCACGCGCATCCAGGGCGAACGCAGCCGCACCAGCGGCCAGCTGCGCCTGTTCGCCGAAGTCCTGCGGCGCGGCGACTTCCATGGCGCGCGCATCGACCGCGCCCGGCCCGAACGCAAGCCGCTGCCACGCGTCGACCTGCGCCAGTGCCGGATCGGCCTCGGCCCGGTGGCGGTGTTCGGCGCGAGCAACTTCCCCCTGGCGTTCTCCACCGCCGGCGGCGATACCGCCGCGGCCCTGGCCGCCGGCTGCCCGGTGGTGTTCAAGGCGCACAGCGGACACATGGCCACCGCCGAACGGGTCGCCGCAGCGATCCTCCGCGCGGCCGAGCGCACCGGCATGCCGGCGGGCGTGTTCAACATGATCTACGGCGGTGGAGTAGGGGAGCGGCTGGTCCGCCACCCCGCGATCCAGGCGGTCGGCTTCACCGGTTCGCTGAAGGGCGGCCGCGCCCTTTGCGACATGGCGGCCGCCCGGGCGCAGCCGATCCCGGTGTTCGCCGAGATGAGCAGCATCAACCCGGTGGTCCTGCTGCCCGCCGCGCTGCAAGGCCGAGGCGAGGCCGTGGCCGACGAACTGAGTGCCTCGGTGGTGCTCGGCTGCGGCCAGTTCTGTACCAATCCCGGGCTGGTCATCGGCATCCGCTCTGCGCAATTCTCGGCGTTCCTCGAACGCTTCGCCGCCCGCATGGACGACCAGCCGGCGCAGACCATGCTCAACGCCGGCACGCTGGCCAGCTATGAAAAAGGCCTGGCGGCGCTGCACGCCCACCCGCGCGTCCGCCATCTCGCCGGGCAACCGCAGGAGGGCCGCCAGGCCCGGCCGCAACTGTTCCAGGCGGACGTCAGCCTGCTGCTGGAGGGCGACGAGTTGCTGCAGGAAGAAGTCTTCGGCCCGGCCAGCGTGGTCGTCGAGGTCGCCGACCACGCCGAACTGAAGCGCGCGCTGCATGGGCTGCACGGGCAGCTCACCGCGACCCTGATCGCCGAAGCGGAAGACCTGGCGTCCTTCGCCGACCTGGTACCGCTCCTGGAACAGAAGGCAGGGCGCCTGCTGCTCAACGGCTATCCGACCGGCGTGGAAGTCTGCGACGCGATGGTCCACGGCGGTCCGTACCCGGCCACCTCGGACGCCCGAGGCACCTCGGTGGGCACCCTGGCCATCGAGCGTTTCCTGCGCCCGGTGTGCTACCAGAACTACCCGGACGCGTGGCTGCCGGAAGCGCTGAAGGATGGCAACCCATTGGGGATTGCGCGGTTGGTGGACGGGGTTGAGACGCGGGCGGCGATTGACTGAAAGAGGAACCGGGCAAAGACGAGGTTCGGAGGATATCGAAGCCTCAGAGGTGTGCAGCAGGACACTGGAGGAGCCCCGGAAGAGGCCCGCCGGTGTTCCTGCCTGTACCCCGAATGAGCAAAGCGAGTATCGATCCAGGGCTACCCGAGCGCTCCTATCGTCCCATGCCTGGACGCGGAAAAGCCGCTTCTCGGTGTCGAGGGATTCTCGTCCGATACCGCCACTTGCATCGGCATGAGACAGGAGGCGCGCCACAATCTCTCCGGGGGTCCTTCCGTGGCGAATGCCATGATGCCTCCCTGGCAGGATCGCCGCTTGGCTCCGTATAGCGCGATGGTGAAAAACACATGAGACAATATTGACTCATGTGAACTATATAAGCATCATGCGATCCCAGCGCTCGATCGTCGTCCAAGCGGCATGAATAGCGAGTCCGGCCCAGCCTGGCCAGATCGAGCCGAGCGGACAACTGATGCGCGTGAGTGGCCGAACCCATGCCATCGCTGTAACGCCCCGAACAGAATCGTCTTCCGACGGCAGCCTCCCCCGACAGGTGGTTTCCCCGTGCCCATTCCCTGCCGGGCAAGGCACAGGTTGGCCGCCGTGCTGGATGACGACAAACCATCACCGTCCCGGCAGAGATCCTGGAGAACGACAATGCGTGCGATCGATGCCGGCATTCTGGTCTGCGGCGAGTGCCACCAGTTGAATCGCGCCGACG
>NZ_KV828478.1:193882-195264 GCF_001836405.1 Pseudomonas sp. HMSC057H01
CGGCGAGTGCCACCAGTTGAATCGCGCCGACGGGAACGAGCATCCGCGTTGCAGTCGCTGCGGCGCGAAGCTGCATCCTCGGCGGCCGAACAGCATTGCCCGTACCTGGGCGTTGCTGATCTCGGCGATGATTCTCTACGTTCCCGCCAACCTGTTGCCGATCATGACCGTCAACATGCTCGGCAAGGGCTCCCCGGCGACCATCATGGGCGGGGTCGTGACCCTGATCCAGGCCGACATGTTTCCCATCGCCCTGGTGGTGTTCGTCGCCAGTATCGTCGTCCCCACCTTCAAGCTGGTCGGCATCGCCCTGTTGCTCTATTCGGTGCAGCGGCACCAGCCGATGTCGGCCCGCCAGCGAATCATGATGTACCGCTTCATCGAATGGGTCGGGCGCTGGTCGATGCTCGATATCTTCGTCATCGCCATCCTCGTGGCGCTGGTCAATTTCGGCAACCTGGCGAGCATCGAGGCCAATCTCGGCGCCGCCGCCTTCGCCAGCGTGGTGGTGCTCACCATGCTCGCCGCCGTGACGTTCGACCCCCGACTTATCTGGGACAACACCAATCTGGACGACGAGAATGAGTGATTTGCCAAGCCCGAAGAAACACAAGACCTCGAACTGGTCGGCGATCTGGGTGCTGCCGCTGGTGGCCCTGGCTATCGGGGCCTGGCTGGGCTGGCGCGCCTACGACCAGGCAGGGGTGCTGATCCAGGTGCGCTTCGAGAGCAGCGATGGCATCCAGGCGAAGAAGACCGAGGTGCTGTACAAGGGCATCGCGGTCGGCAAGGTCGTCGCGCTGGATGTCAGCGAAGATATCAAGGGCGTGGTGGCCACCATCGAAATGGACAAGGAGGCGCGCCAGTACCTGAGCAAGGGTACCCGCTTCTGGCTGGTCAAGCCGCGGGTTTCCCTGGCTGGCGTCACCGGCCTGGAAACCCTGGTCTCCGGCGTCTACATCGCGGTCGATCCGGTGAAGGGCGAGAAGGAAGAACGCAACTTCACCGCGCTGAAGCAGCCGCCCCCCCTTTCCGACAGGCTGCCCGGCCTGCACCTGACCCTCAAGGCCGATCGCCTGGGCTCCCTGGAGCAGGGCAGCCCGGTGTTCTACCGGCAGATCCAGGTCGGCCAGGTGAAGAGCTTCCAGCTGGGCGATGACCAGAGGACCATCGAGATCAAGGTGCACATCGAGCCGGCCTACGCCGACCTGGTGCGCAAGCACACGCGATTCTGGAACGCCAGCGGCATCTCCATTTCCGGCGGCCTGTCCGGCTTCAAGGTGCGTAGCGAATCGTTGCTGACCCTGGCGGCCGGCGGCATCGCTTTCGCTACTTCCGATAGTCGAGGCGACAGCCCGCCGACCGATCCGAGCAAGCCGTTC
>NZ_KV828479.1:0-1418 GCF_001836405.1 Pseudomonas sp. HMSC057H01
CCGACATGACTGTGCTTCGCCGCCTTGACCACGAAGTTGCCGGGCATGCCCAGCTCGATGTTGCCGCCCTTGAGGGTCAGGTAGGCGCCGCCGCACATCAGGGTGATGTGCTCCTTCGCGGTGACCAGCACGTGCTGCTGGCTGGCGCTGACCTCCACGCTCTGCTCGGCCTCCAGGCGGATGTCGTTCTTCTGCGCCTGCAGCAGCATCGGCCCCTGGTGGGTGATCTGGCGCAGCTCGCCGCCCTGGGCGAACAGGCCGATGTCGCTGCCGGCGTTGATCACCACCTTCTGCCCGGCGGTCACCTGCTGGTTCTGCCGGGCCACGCTGTCGACGTGCTCGCCGGCGGCCAGGGTCAGGCTCGTCGGCGTCGCCGCGGCGATCCCTGCCGGACCGCTCAAGGCGATCGCTGGCTTGCCTCCGTTGCTCTTGCCGGACTCGTCGTTGGCACCGTGGCCGAGGTCGCGCACGGCTTCCTGGAGGGTTTGCTGCGGCGCCGCGTCGTGCCCCACGCCCTGGTGCTCCCCGGCGTAGTCGCCCAGCTCGCGGGCCAGCTCCAGCGCCGCCTCCAGCACCTGCACCACGACGCCTCGGTCGAGATGGCCGGCGCCGGCCCTGAGCTGCTCCTCGGTGCTCAGCAGCAGCCCCTTGGCCGCACGCACCGCGCCATGTTCGTCGGTGCGCAGTTCGAAGCCCTCGCCGCGTGGCTTGCCGCCTTCGGGCCGAGGATGGGTCAGGTAGCCCAGGTGCAGCGCGCTGGCACCGTGGTCGCTCATCAGCGCCGCACTGATCTGCGCCGTGGTGTCGTCGATGCGCAGCTCGTTGGCCCGACTGCCCTTGTACTCCTTGCTCTTGATGGTGCTGAGGATCTTGTGGTCGGGCAGCGCGTAGGGTGGTCGGTTGGTCGCCCGGTAGGTGCGCCCGGTGACGATCGGCTGGTCGCAGTCGCCGTCCAGGTAATCGACGATCACCTCCTGGCCAATCCGCGGGATCGCCATGTTTCCCCAGTCGGCACCCGCCCAGTTCTGCGCGACCCGTATCCAGCAGGTACTGAACTCATCGTGACGTCCCTCGCGATCCCAGGGGAACTGGACTTTCACCCGCCCCCACTCGTCGCAATGGATCTCTTCCCCTGCCGGGCCGACTACCGTCGCGATCTGCGGACCATCGATACGCGGCCGAGGCAGCGGTGCGGGACGCCATTCGACGTCCTCGGGCACCAGTTCGGCGCGCAGGTCGTAGCTCACCCCCAGAGGGGCGTCGGCGGACTCTTCCTCCTGGCCGGCATACTGGGTGCCGCGATGGACCACCCGTACCGGCCGCCACCAGGCGTTGAAGTCGGCACGCGGATGACCTTCCAGGGCAAAGGCGTGGCCCGGGATCAGCCGCGGGTCGTCGCCGCTGACCGATGCCACCCG
>NZ_KV828480.1:0-1009 GCF_001836405.1 Pseudomonas sp. HMSC057H01
AATACTGCGTGCAGTACGACGAGAGCGACCTGCAGTTCGTCCAGCGCCTGTGCTGCGAGGAGGGCATCCACTTTCATTTCCAGCACAGCGCCACGGCGCACCTGCTGGTATTCGGCGACGACCAGACGGTGTTCCCGCGGCTCGCGCCGGTGGCCTACCAGCAGGACTCCGGCCTGGTCGCCGACCGGCCGGCGGTCAAGCGCTTCGGCGTACGCCTGGAAACCCGCACCAGCCGCGTCACCCGCCGCGACTACGACTTCGAGAAACCGCGCCTGACGCTGGAAAGCGCCGCCCGCGGCGAAGCCCGGCCGGACCTCGAGGACTACGACTATCCCGGTCGCTTCGTCGACCGCGAGCGCGGCAAGCACCTGGCCAGGCGTGCCCTCGAACGGCAGCGCAGCGACTACCGCCTGGCCGAGGGCCGCAGCGACCAACCGTTGCTGCTCAGCGGCCACTTCCTGCCGCTGGCCGCCCATCCCCAGGCGGGCTGGAACGACCTCTGGCTGCTCACCGAGGTGATTCACGAGGGGCGGCAGCCGCAGGTGCTGGAAGAAAGCATCGTCTCCGACACCTCGGCGAGCCCGGACGACTTCCGGCAGGGTTACCGCAACCGCTTCCAGGCCACGCCCTGGGAGGCGTTCTTCCGTCCCCCGCTGACACCGCCGAAGCCGCGCATCCTCGGCACGCAGAGCGCGGTGGTGACCGGTCCGAAGGGCGAGGAAATCCACTGCGACCGCTACGGTCGGGTGAAGGTGCAATTCCACTGGGATCGCGAGGGCCAGGCCGACGACAGCAGCAGTTGCTGGTTACGCGTTGCCTCCGGCTGGGCGGGAAGGAACTACGGCGCCATCGCCATCCCGCGGGTCGGCATGGAGGTGCTGGTGACCTTCCTCGAAGGCGACCCCGACCAGCCGCTGGTCACCGGCTGCCTGTTCCACAGGGAACATCCGGTGCCCTACGAACTGCCGGCGCACAAGACCCGCAGCGTCTTCAAGAGCCTCAGCAGCCC
>NZ_KV828481.1:0-466 GCF_001836405.1 Pseudomonas sp. HMSC057H01
TGCTCAACCAGGACAAGGGGGTACTCGCCAGCCGCGATGGGCTGCGCCTGAGTGCTACGGAGTTGTTCAACGGCGCGGGGGGCCTGCTGTCCAGCCAGAAGGGTATCGACGTCTCCCTGGCCGGTGCGTTCGATAACCAGGCCGGCAGCCTGGACAGCCGGGGCTTCCTGACGGTGAAGTCAGCCTGGCTCGACAACCAGGGCGGTACGCTATCCAGCGCAGGGGCATTGGCAGTGACCAGCCAGGGCGCCCTGAACAATCAGGGCGGCAGACTGGCGAGCGACGCTGGACTTAGCTTGAGCAGCGCCAGCCTCGACAACAGCCAGGCCGGTGCGATCAGTGGCAAGGGGGCCGTGGAGATTCGTACCGGCAACCTGAACAACAGCCGGAAAGCCAGTATCGGCAGCGATGCGGGACTCACCCTGGTCGCCGCTCGGGTAGACAACAGCCAGGCGGGCCGGATCGC
>NZ_KV828482.1:0-1648 GCF_001836405.1 Pseudomonas sp. HMSC057H01
AGGAATCGGCGCTGCAGATCCAGAAGATGATCGAAGAGCTGCAAGTCGGCGCCCGCGAGGCGGTGGCCACCATGACCGAAAGCCAGCGCTACAGCCTGGAGAGCGTGGAGATCGCCAACCGTGCCGGCGAACGCCTGGGCAGCGTGACCAGCCGGATCGGCGAGATCGACAGCATGAACCAGTCGGTGGCCACCGCCACCGAGGAACAGACCGCGGTGGTCGACTCGCTGAACATGGACATCACCGAGATCAACACCCTCAACCAGGAAGGCGTGGAGAACCTCCAGGCCACCCTGCGCGCCTGCGGCGAGCTGGAAACCCAGGCCGGGCGCCTGCGCCAACTGGTGGACAGCTTCAAGATCTGAGCCCTGCCTGTCGTAGCCGAACCGGCCGGATAACCGCGAAGCGTTTATCCGGCCTACCGATGAAGAGCGCCCACGGGCGCTTTTTTCGTTCTCCAGGTCGCATTCGGTGAAACCATTCATCCATTGCGCTAAAGCTTCCGGGCTTGCCGCCGACAGACACGGCAAGCCTTGCAGTTGCGATCCAACTGGGGCTGTTCACGACAGCGCGCCCGCGCCTCCCGGATGCAAGAAACCATGATCAAAAGTCTCAAGTTCAGTCACAAGATCCTGCTCGCCGCCGCGCTGGTGGTGATCGCGACCTTCTCCCTCTTCACCCTCTACAACGACTCCCTGCAGCGCACCTCGATCCGCGAGGACCTGGAGGACTACCTGCACGAAATGGGCGAGATCACCGCCAGCAACGTGCAGAACTGGCTGAGCGGGCGCATCCTGCTGATCGAGAACCTGGCCCAGACCCTGGCCCGCGACCACAGCCCGGAGACCACCCAGGCCCTGCTGGAACAGCCGCTGCTGGGCTCGACCTTCCTCTTCACCTACCTGGGGCAGACCGACGGCACCTACACCGCGCGCCCCACCAGCGACCTGCCGGCCGACTACGACCCGCGCCGCCGCCCCTGGTACAACGCCGCCACCAGCGCCGGCCAGACCACCCTCACCGAACCCTACATGGAGCCGGCCATCCACGAGCTGGTACTGACCATCGCCAGCCCGGCGCGCCAGGGCGGCCAGCCGTTCGGCGTGGTCGGCGGCGACCTCAGCCTGCAGACGGTGGTGAAGATCATCAACTCGCTGGACTTCGGCGGCATGGGCTACGCCTTCCTGGTCAGCGGCGACGGCAAGATCCTCGTCCATCCGGACAAGGACCAGGTCATGAAGAGCCTCAGCGACGTCTACCCACGCAACACGCCGAAGATCGGCAGCGGCTTCAGCGAGGCCGAGCTGCACGGCAACACCCGGATCCTCAGTTTCTCTCCGGTCAAGGGCCTGTCCGGCCTGGACTGGTACATCGGCATCTCGGTGGACAAGGACAAGGCCTATGCCATGCTCACCAAGCTGCGTACCTCGGCGATCGTCGCCGCGCTGATCGCGGTGGTCGCCATCGTCCTCCTCCTCGGCATGCTGATCCGCGTGCTGATGCAACCGCTCACCGACATGGGCCGCGCCATGCAGGACATCGCCCAGGGCGAAGGCGACCTGACCAAGCGCCTGAAGGTCACCAGCAACGATGAATTCGGGGTCCTGGCCATTTCCTTCAACCGCTTCGTCGAGCGTATCCACGAATC
>NZ_KV828482.1:1748-5555 GCF_001836405.1 Pseudomonas sp. HMSC057H01
CCAGGCCACCCTGCGCGCCTGCGGCGAGCTGGAAGCCCAGGCCGGGCGCCTGCGGCACCTGGTGGACAGCTTCAAGATCTGAGCCCGTCCGTCCCACAGGCCAGCTAACCGCGAAGCGGTTAGTCGGCGATCATCCAGCCCCCATGAAAAAGGCGCCCGCGGGCGCCTTTTTCATGGCCTGGCGCTCAGCGCCGCTTCTTCCCGCCCATCAACGAGCCGAGCAGGCCACGCACCAGCTCCCGGCTCAACTGGTTGGCCGCCTGGCGCATGGCGCTCTTCACCGTCGAATTGGACAGCAGGCTGCCGAGAATCTGCCCGGCCATGCCGCCGACGCCGGACGCGCTTTCCTGCTGTGCAGGCGCCTGGCCCTGCACCTCGGGCTTGGCGTCCGCCTTGCTCGCCAGCACCTCGTAGGCCGACTCGCGATCGATCGGCTGGTCGTAGCGCCCCTTCAACGGCGACCGCTGGACCAGTTCGGCGCGTTCGCTGTCGCTCAGCGGGCCGATCCGCGAATAGGGCGGCGCCACCGCGACGCGCTGGACCATGGCCGGCGTGCCCTTTTCCTCCAGGGTGCCGACCAGCGCCTCGCCGATACCCAGTTCGGTCAGCACCCCCAGGGTGTCGAACGCCGGGTTCGGGCGGAAACCGTCGGCCACCGCGCGCAGCGATTTCTGTTCCTTGGCGGTGAAGGCGCGCAGGCCATGCTGGATACGCAGGCCGAGCTGGGCCAGGACATCGTCCGGCAGGTCGCCCGGCGACTGGGTGACGAAGTACACCCCGACGCCTTTCGAGCGGATCAGCCGGACCACCTGTTCCAGGCGGTCGCGCAAGGCTTTCGGCGTGCCGTTGAACAGCAGGTGGGCCTCGTCGAAGAACAGTGCCAGCACCGGCTTGTCGGCATCGCCGCGCTCCGGCAGTTGCTCGAACAGCTCGGCCAGCAGCCAGAGCAGGAAAGTCGCGTAGACCTTCGGCGCCTCGTGCACCAGGCGGCTGGCGTCGAGCAGGTGGATGCGCCCCCGCCCGTCCGGCTCGGGGCGGAGGATGTCTTCCAGTTGCAGGGCAGGCTCGCCGAAGAAGGCCTCGGCGCCCTGCTGCTCCAGAGTGGCCAGGCGGCGCAGCAGCGCCTGCCCGGAAGCGCCGGTGAACAGCGCCCGGTCCTCGCCGAGGATCTCCGGATTGTCCTTCAGGTGGTTGAGCAGCGCCTTCAGGTCCTTCAGGTCGAGCAGCAGCAGGCCTTCCCGGTCGGCCACCTGGAAGGCGGCGAACAGCGCGGCCTGCTGGCTATCGGTCAACTCCAGGAGGTTGGCCAGCAGCAGCGGGCCCATCTCGCTGATGGTGGTGCGCAACGGGTGGCCGGTCTTCCCGGCGATGTCCCAGAGCGTGGTCGGGTAGGCCTTCGGCTGGTAGTTCAGCCACGGCATGCTGGCGATGCGTTCGGCGACCTTGCCCTGCGGGTTGCCCGGCGCGGCGATGCCGCACAGGTCGCCCTTGATGTCGGCGGCGAACACCGCGACACCGGCATCGCTGAAGGATTCGGCGAGGTGCTGCAAGGTCACCGTCTTGCCGGTACCGGTGGCGCCGGCGATCAATCCATGACGGTTGGCCAGGCGCCAGGCCTGCCCTACCGGCTGGCCATCGGGGCCAGCGCCGATCAACAACTCATTCGCTTGCGACATCCATTCATCCTCGGGACTAAAGCTCCGGCACGCTGTGCCGACAGTAAGGGAAAGCCCTTGTACAACGGGGCTTCCAGCGGAACCCGCGTACCAATATGCGCGGGTTCCCGCGAAGGGCGTCGGGCCAGCGCATCGACCCGATCTGGCCGTCCAGCTTCAGCGAAGACCTTCGGGCCTTGCTGAGACAGGAAAAATCGCCATCGTATCCGTATCACGCATTCTTCGGAGCCACCCAGGGAACCGTGGCTTCGTGGCACAAGGCCGTGCCTGGGTCGACGGACTACCCACCCGCGCGACCCGCCCGACGCTGCAAGGCGTACGGAAAGCCCCTGCGCCCGCGGAACGGTCGCAGGGGTCTGGTCAAAGACTGGCGCTACATACTCCTGGACGCAATACAACATGATCAAAAGTCTGAAGTTCAGCCACAAGATCCTCCTCGCGGCCTCCCTCGTGGTGTTCGCCGCTTTCGCACTGTTCACCCTCTACAACGATTACCTGCAGCGCAACGCGATCCGCGAGGACCTCGAAAGCTACCTGCGGGAAATGGGTGACGTGACCTCCAGCAACATCCAGAACTGGCTCGGTGGCCGTCTGTTGCTGGTCGAGCAGACCGCCCAGACCCTGGCCCGCGACCACAGCCCGGAAGCCGTCAGCGCCCTGCTCGAACAGCCGGCCCTGACCTCGACCTTCAGCTTCACCTACCTCGGCCAGCAGGACGGCGTCTTCACCATGCGCCCGGACAGCCCGATGCCGGCCGGCTACGATCCGCGCAGCCGGCCCTGGTACAAGGACGCCGTAGCGGCCGGCGGCCTGACCCTGACCGAGCCCTACGTCGACGCCGCCACCCAGGAACTGATCATCACCGCGGCGACGCCGGTGAAGGCCGCCGGCAACACCCTCGGCGTGGTGGGCGGCGACCTCAGCCTGAAGACCCTGGTACAGATCATCAATTCGCTGGACTTCAGCGGCATGGGCTACGCCTTCCTGGTCAGCGGCGACGGCAAGATCCTGGTGCACCCGGACAAAGAGCAGGTGATGAAGACCCTGAGCGAGGTCTACCCGCAGAACACGCCGAAGATCGCCACCGGTTTCAGCGAGGCCGAATTGCACGGGCATACCCGCATCCTCGCCTTTACCCCGATCAAGGGCCTGCCTTCGGTGACCTGGTACCTGGCGCTGTCCATCGACAAGGACAAGGCCTACGCCATGCTCAGCAAGTTCCGCGTCTCGGCCATCGCCGCCGCGCTGATCTCCATCGTCGCCATCCTGGTCCTGCTCGGCCTGCTGATCCGCCTGCTGATGCAGCCGCTGCACCTGATGGGTCGTGCCATGCAGGACATCGCCCAGGGCGAGGGCGACCTGACCAAGCGCCTCGCCGTGACCAGCCGCGATGAATTCGGCGTGCTCGGCGATGCCTTCAACCAGTTCGTCGAGCGGATCCATCGCTCGATCCGGGAAGTCGCCGGGACCGCGCACAAACTGCACGACGTCTCGCAACTGGTGGTGAACGCCTCGAACTCTTCGATGGCCAACTCCGACGAGCAGTCCAACCGCACCAACAGCGTCGCCGCGGCGATCAACGAACTCGGCGCCGCCGCCCAGGAAATCGCCCGCAACGCCGCCGATGCCTCGCACCATGCGTCCGACGCCAACCACCAGGCCGAGGACGGCAAGCAGGTGGTCGAGCAGACCATCCGCGCGATGAACGAGCTTTCCGAGAAGATCAGCGCCTCCTGCGCCAACATCGAGGCCCTCAACAGCCGCACGGTGAACATCGGCCAGATCCTCGAGGTGATCAAGGGCATCTCCGAGCAGACCAACCTGCTTGCCCTCAACGCCGCCATCGAAGCCGCCCGCGCCGGCGAGGCCGGGCGCGGCTTCGCGGTGGTCGCCGACGAGGTGCGCAACCTGGCCCACCGCGCCCAGGAATCGGCGCTGCAGATCCAGAAGATGATCGAAGAGCTGCAAGTCGGCGCCCGCGAGGCGGTGGCCACCATGACCGAAAGCCAGCGCTACAGCCTGGAGAGCGTGGAGATCGCCAACCGTGCCGGCGAAAGCCTGGGCAGCGTGACCCGGCGGATCGGCGAGATCGACGGGATGAACCAGTCGGTGGCCACCGCCACCGAGGAAC
>NZ_KV828483.1:0-2986 GCF_001836405.1 Pseudomonas sp. HMSC057H01
TGACCGCCCAGTTCGAAGAAGTTGTCGTCCAGGCCGACCCGTTCCACTCCCAGGATCTCCGCCCAGATCGCTGCGATGCGCTGCTCCAGCTCGCTACCGGGCGCTCGATAGGCCTGCTGCGACAAGCTCGCATCCGGTTGCGGCAACGCCTGCCGGTCGAGCTTGCCATTGACCGTCAGCGGCATCCGCTCCAGCAGCATCAGGTGCGCCGGCACCATGTAGTCCGGCAGGTGCCGCTTCAGCGACTCCCGCAGCGACTCCCGCAGACGCTCAGCATCCTCCGCCGAGTCCGCCACCACGTATCCCGCCAGTTGCGTGCCGCCGACTCCGTCATGGGCCAGCACCACGGCATCGCGTACCCCGGCCAGACCGGCGAGCGCCGCTTCGATCTCGCCCAGTTCGATACGGAAGCCGCGAACCTTCACCTGGTGGTCGATACGCCCGATGTACTCGATATTGCCATCCGCCTGGAACCGCGCCAGGTCGCCGGTACGGTACAGCCGCTCGCCGGCGCCGCCGGGGAACGGGTTCGGCACGAAGCGGGTGGCACTCAACCCGGCCCGCCTCAGGTAGCCGCGTGCCAGCCCGGCGCGACCGATGTACAGCTCGCCCACCGCGCCGCGCGGCACCGGGTTCAGGTCACGGTCGAGGATGTACCAGGACAGGTCCGGGATGGTCCCGCCAATCGGACTGACCAGGCCACCCTCCAGGTCGGCTTCGCTCACCGGACGGTAGGTTACGTGCACCGTGGTCTCGGTGATGCCGTACATGTTCACCAGTTGCGGCTGGCGATCGCCGAAGCGCTGGAACCACGGCCGCAGGCTCTGAAGATCCAGCGCCTCGCCACCGAAGATCACGTAGCGCAGCGCCGGCTGCTGCGTCGCCATGTCGGCGGAACAGGCCACCGCCATCAGTTGCTTGAACGCCGACGGCGTCTGGTTGAGCACCGTCACGCCTTCGCGGCACAGCAGACGGTAGAAGTCTTCCGGCGAACGGCTCACCCATTGCGGCACGATCACCAGGCGCCCGCCATAGAGCAGCGCGCCGAAGATTTCCCAGACCGAGAAATCGAAGGCGTAGGAATGGAACAACGTCCACACGTCCCGCTCGTCGAAGCCGAACCAGGCCTCGGTGGCGCTGAACAGGCGCAGCGCGTTGCGGTGGGTGAGCAATGTGCCCTTGGGCTTGCCGGTCGAGCCCGAGGTATAGATCACGTAGGCCAGGTTGTCCGCCGATAGCGTCGGGAGCGGATCGCTCTCGGCGTAGCCATCCAGCACCAGACCGTCGATGGCCAGCACCTCCACCCCCGCCTGCCGTGGCAGGCGCTCGAGCAGATGCCCCTGGGTCAGCAGCAGCCGTACCCCACTGTCGTCGAGGATATGCGCCAGGCGCTCCTCTGGCGCCGCCGGGTCCAACGGCAGGTAGGCGCCGCCGGCCTTGAGGATCGCCAGCAAGCCGACCAGCATGTCCAGCGAACGCTCCAGCGCCAGCCCGACCGGCACGTCCGCGCCAACGCCGCGAGCGATCAGGCAGTGCGCCAGGCGATTGGCCCGCGCATTCAGTTCGCCGTAGCTCAGCCGTTGTTCGTCGAGGATCAGCGCAACCGCCTGTGGCCATTGCCGCACCTGCTCCTCGAAACGCTGCTGCAAGGTGCCCTGCACCGCGCACTCGCGCTGGGCCGGGTTCCATTCGGAGAGGGTCTGCCGGCGCTCCGGCGCATCCAGCAGCGGCAACTCGCCGAGCCGCTGTCGTGGGTTGGCGACGATGCCGCGCAACAGGTTGCGCCAATGGCCGGCCAGGCGTTCCACGGTGGAGGCGTCGAACAGGTCGGTGGCGTAGTCGAAAACGGCGCAAAAACGCTGCTCTTCGTCCGTCAGGTCCAACGTCAAGTCGAACTGCGCCGTCCGGCTGTCGAACTGCACGCTTTCCATCTGTAACTCGTCGAAGCGGAATGCCTGGCCGTTGCCACGGGCTTCGCTCTGGTAGTTGAACAGCACCTGGAACAGCGGGTTGTGGCTAAGACTGCGCTCCGGCTGCAAGGCCTCCACCAGTTGCTCGAACGGCAGGTCCTGGTGCGCCTGGGCCTCCAGCGCGCGTTGGCGGGCCTGTGCCAGCAGCTCGTCGAAGCCCATCCGACCGTCCAGGTCGGCCTTGAGCACCTGGGTGTTGACGAAGAAGCCGATCAGCCGCTCGGTCTCCACGCGGTTGCGATTGGCGATCGGCACACCGACACGGATATCCGCCTGCCCGCTGTAGCGATACAGCAGCGCCTGGAACGAAGCCAGCAACAGGGCGAAGGCAGTAGCCCCCTCCTGCTGGGCCACGCGCCTGAGCGCCTGGGACAGATCAATATCCAGTTCCAGGATGAACTGGGCACCACGATGGCTTTGCCGAACCGGGCGCGGCCGGTCGAACGGCAACTCCAGCACCGGCTGCTCGCCGCCCAGCAGGCCGGTCCAGTACGCCAACTGGCGCTCCTTTTCCCCCGCCTCCATCCAGCTGCGCTGCCACAGGGCGTAGTCCGCGTACTGGATCGGCAAAGCCGGCAGCGCTAGCTCGAGCCCTCGACTATAGGCGGCATAGAGCTGGACCAGTTCCTCGACCATCACCTGCATCGACCAACCGTCGGACACGATGTGATGCTGGACCAGCACCAGCACATGGTCGTCCTCGGCCAGCCGCAACAGGCTCACCCGCAGCAGCGGCCCACGCTCCAGGTCGAACGGCCGCGCGATCGTCGTCTCGACCTGCCGAGCGAGGGCGCCCTCCTCGAGCGGCCCCAACGCGACGATATCCAACGGCAATGCCATGGATGCGGCGATCTCCTGGCGCGCCTCGTCGCCGTCGAGGCGAAAACGGGTGCGTAGGGTCTCGTGCCGCGCAACCAGGCTGTCGAAGCTGCGTTGCAGGGCATCCAGGTCCAGCCGCCCACGTAGACGCAAGACACTCGGGATATGGTAGGCCGCGCTTTCCGGCTCCAGTTGCC
>NZ_KV828483.1:3086-3562 GCF_001836405.1 Pseudomonas sp. HMSC057H01
GGTAGGCCGCGCTTTCCGGCTCCAGTTGCCAGAGAAACCACTGTCGCTCCTGGGCATAGGAGAGCCGCAGGGGCTCGCCGTCCTGACGCTTGAACACTGGCGCGATCTCGAAGAGATTGACACCTTGCTGCTTGAGCAGGACAGCCAATGCCTTCCTTTCCTGGGGGGAAAGGGAGCCCACCTTCTCTATGAGTGCTTGCACGCTACCGCCTCTTAGGAAATCAGTTTTTCAAGTTCATCGGCAGATAGACGTTTGAGCGCCTCCAGGGATTTAGCCAGGGCATCTTCCACCGGCGCGCTCTCGGCCTTGAGGGTCTCGACGCCGTGGCAGAACTCACCCAGTGTCTCCGCGGTGAACATCGACTTGATCGGCACCTCCAGGTGCAGTCGTTCGCGTAGGCGGCCAATGACCTGGGTGGCCAGCAACGAGTGGCCGCCGAGTTCGAAGAAGTTGTCGTCGAGCCCGACCTGTTGCA
>NZ_KV828484.1:0-25276 GCF_001836405.1 Pseudomonas sp. HMSC057H01
CTTTGGGTATTTGTTCCCTAGCGTTCTATCCACAACGTTATCAACCAAAAAGTTGCACAGTTCTTCATTGGCAAGGCAGCCGAAGATGGGGCGCGCACTATCACACGACGCAGCACCGGTCCCCCGGCCACACAGATCACCCGAGCGAAGTTTGCTGGGCAAATACGAGACGATACGTACCTGCGGATAGCGACGGTTGGTTGGTCGCTTTCAATGGTGGAGCGCCGCACGGTTTCGTTCCAGCGGCCCTGGGTGAAGGAAAGTGAGTTATTGGAGAGGTTGGGGGCTGAACGATATGGCCAGTTATGGCCAAAAGCCCTCTATGGAGAGGGCTTTTGGGGTAGGGCCAGCAGGGGTGTTCTGCTGCGGGGAACCGGAGGTGCGGTTCTTCGCCTTTCGGCCAAGGCTCAGTTGATCTGTGCGCCCTTGGCGATCCAGCTGCCGATCAGGTTGCGTTCTTCCTGGGTCATCTGCGTGATGTTGCCCAGCGGCATGATCTGCGAGGCCACGGCCTGGGCCTGGATCTTCGGTGCCAGTTGCTGGATCTGCTGCGGGGTGTCGAGCATGATCCCGCCTGGCGCGGTGCTGAACAGCTGGCTGGTCGGTTTCGCCGAGTGGCAGACGGTGCAGCGCTCCTGGATCACGTGATGGACCTTGTCGAAGTCGGCTCCGCTCGCGGCCCCGGCATTGGAGGCCTGGGTCGCGGCGGGCGCGGCTGGTGCGTCGCCGCCGGTCGCCGGTTGTGCCGGTGCCGCCGCCGGGGTGCTGGCCAGCGGTGCGGAAGCCTGCTGGTAGTTCGGCGTGGTGACGAAGGCCAGGGCGATCATGCCCAGCGCGCCGGCGGGCAGGGCCCAGGCGAAGCGGTTGCTTTCGTGGCGGGTGTTGAAGTAGTGGCGTACCAGTACCGCGAGCACCGCGATGGCGGCCAGGATCAGCCAGTTGTACTGGCTGCCGTAGGTGCTCGGGAAGTGGTTGCTGATCATGATGAACAGTACCGGCAGGGTGAAGTAGTTGTTGTGCCGGGAGCGCAGCAGGCCCTTGGCCGGCAGCACCGGATCGGGCTCGCGGTTTTCTTCGATGGCTTTCACCAGCGCGCGCTGGGCCGGCATGATCACCCTGAACACGTTGCCGACCATGATGGTGCCGATGATCGCGCCGACGTGCAGGTAGGCGCCGCGGCCGCTGAACACCTGGGTCAGGCCGTAGGCGGCGGCGACCAGCAGGACGAACAGGACCAGGCCGAGCAGGGCAGGGGTCTTGCCCAGCGCCGAATCGCAGAGGATGGTGTAGACGAACCAGCCGCAGACCAGCGAACCGATACCGATGGCGATGGCCGCCGCCGGCGCCAGGTCGCTGCCGGGGGCGATCAGGTAGAGGGTCGGGTTCAGGTAGAACACGATGGTCAGCAACACCACCCCGGACATCCAGGTGGAGTAGGCCTCCCATTTGAACCAGTGCAGGTTCTCCGGCATTTTCGGCGGAGCCAGCTTGTACTTCTCCAGGTGGTAGATGCCGCCACCGTGGATTGCCCAGAGGTCTCCGGACAGGCCTTCACGCGGGTTGCTGCGGTTGAGGTTGTTCTCCAGCCAGACGAAATAGAACGAAGCGCCGATCCACGCGATCCCGACGATCATGTGAATCCAGCGCACCAGCAGGTTCAGCCATTCGATGAGATGTGCTTCCACAGTCTTGTACCTCTTGCCCTGGCCGGCGGACCGGCGGCAGGACCTCTCTTATTGGTTTGATTGGGGGTCGAGGAGGAGCTGTTCGTCCTCGGTGAAGAAATGCTCGTCGCAGTTGTTCCCGGAACCGCTGCGATCGACCACCAGGAAGTCATCCCGCTTTTCGATCGTCAGCACCGGATGGTGCCAGACGCCGCGGTGGTAATTGACGCCCTGCCTTCCGTTGGTCAGGAAGGCGCGGACGAGGCCCGGTACAGGTACATCGCCAAGTGGCGCGACCACGACCAGAAAGGGGTTGCCGAGCAGCGGGATGAAGGCCTGGCTGCCCAGCGGATGGCGTTCCAGCATGCGGATGCGCAACGGCATTTCCAGCTTCTCGGCGCTGAAGATGCTGATGATCGCGTTATCTTCCGGCTGCGCGGTCTCGACCGTGGCCAGCTTGTGATAACGGCGGGTGGAGCCGTTGTTGATCATGAAATAGTCGCTGCCGGCGGTTTCGATCACGTCACCGAACGGGGCGAAGGCTTCCTTGGTCAACGGCTCGATCTTGAGAGTGCGCATACTGATCCTGTCGATTCTGTTTGTTGTATTCCGGACGCACGCGGGGCCCGGGTCTCACGGTAATTGTGGGCTGCCGAACAGGCGCAGGCGGCTGACGCCGCCGTCGGGAAAGATGTTCAGGCGTACATGGGTGATCGGGCCGAGGGCGTTGAGGTGCCGCTCGAACCGGTGTTCCTGGTGCATTTCCAGCTTCTGCGCTGGCAGCAGCTCGCGCCAGAAGAGGCTCTGTGCCTCGATCCGGGCCTCGTTTCCGCCTTCCACGAAGGCGGCCTGAATGCTGCAGCTTTCCGGATAGTTGCCCTTGAAGTGCAAGGTATCGACGACCGCCGCCTCGATGCTGCCGGGATGGCCGAGGGCGACGATCACCCAGTCGTGGCCCGGCGTGCGGCGGCGGCCGGTTTCCCAGCCGTCGCCCATGTTGATGGCACGTCCGGGGTTGAGCAGGTTGCCCATGCGTCCGAAATGCTGGTCGGAACAGGCCAGCGCCCGGCCGCCGTTGACCGCTGCGGCCAGGTCGAGCGCCGTTCCCGGCGGCAGGCTGCTCCAGTCGCGGTAGGGCACGCCATAGAGGCGCAGGCGGGCGATACCGCCGTCCGGGTAGATGTTCAGACGCAGGTGGGTCCAGGGACGTTCGTCGTCTATCGGGTGGTAGTGATGGCTATCGCCCTGCAGCCCCACCGCCGGCAGCACTTCGCTCCAGGACGTGCTGTCGTCCGGGTCGCCTTCGGTGCAGAAGCAGCCATCCAGGGAAGCCGCCGGCGGATGGTTGCCGGTGAAGAAGCGGGTGTCGATGTCGACGCCCTTCAGCACGCCCGGCACACCCAGGCGGATCACCGCCTGGTCATGGCCCTCGAAGCGCTTGCGGCGGGTTTCCCAGCCGTCCATCCACTTGCCGCTGTCGTCGAACACGCCTTCCTTCCACACCGGTTCGCCGGCCTGCAGCATGCGGCTGGCCGGGGCGAACCATTCGTCGCTGACGGCGACCACCTGGCTGCCCAGGCGCGCGTCGGCGAGGTCGAGGTAGTGGCGGAAGGGCGCGTGTTTGGCGTTCATGCTCGTCTCCGCAGGCCTCAGAGCTGCTGCAGGCGGAACAGGGCGATCTTGTTGATCTCGGCCAGCGCGGTAGCGAACTCCTCGTCGGCGGAGTGCTGGATGCGTTCCTCGAAGGCCGCCAGGATCTGATGGCGGTTGCTGCCCTTCACCGCCTTGATGAAGGGGAAGCCGAACCTGGCCTTGTAGGCGTCGTTGAGTTCGGTGAAGCGGGCGAACTCCTCGGCGCTGCATTCGTGAATCCCGGCGCCGGCCTGCTCGGAGGTGCTGGAGGCGGTCAGTTCGCCACGGATCGCTGCCTTGCCGGCGAGGTCCGGGTGGGCGTTGATCAGCGCCAGCTGGGCCTCGCGGCTTGCCGACAGGAGAATGTCGGCCATGCGCTGGTGCAGGCCCTCGATATCGTTGAGGCTGTCGTCGATACCCAGGTCATAGGCCTTCTCGGCGACCCAGGGGGAGTGTTCGTAGATGTCGGCGAAGGCTTCGACGAAGGCCTCGCGGGACAGCGAGGCGGGGGTCAGGGTCTGGAAACGGCTCATGCCTCGGTCTCCTGGAAAGGATGCTCACGGTGCCAATGGCGGGCGATGTCTTCGCGGCGGGCGAACCAGACCTTGTCGTGGCTCTGCGCGTACTGGATGAAGCGCTCCAGGGCGGCCATCCGCGCCGGGCGACCGATCAACCGGCAATGCAGGCCGATGGAGAGCATCTTCGGCGCCGTCGCGCCTTCTTCGTAGAGCACGTCGAAGGCGTCCTTCAGGTACTGGAAGAACTGCTCGCCATTGTTGAAGCCCTGCACCTGGGTGAAGCGCATGTCGTTGGTGTCCAGGGTATAGGGAATCACCAGATGCGGTTTCTCCGCGGTGCTGGCCGGGTCCCAGTAGGGCAGGTCGTCGTCGTAGGTGTCGGAGTCATAGAGGAAGCCGCCTTCCTCCATCACCAGGCGCCGGGTGTTCGGGCCGGTGCGTCCGGTGTAGCAGCCCACCGGGCGCTGGCCGGTGAGTTCGGTGAGGATGCGGATGGCTTCGAGCATGTGCTCGCGCTCCTGGGCCTCGTCCATGTACTGGTAGTCGATCCAGCGGTAGCCGTGGCTGCAGATTTCGTGGCCGTCGGCGACCATCGCCCTGATCACCTCAGGGTTGCGCTGCGCCGCCATGGCCACGGCGAACACGGTGAGCGGCACGTTGCGTCGCTTGAACAGCTTGAGCAGGCGCCAGACCCCGGCGCGGCTGCCGTATTCGTAGAGCGATTCCATGCTCATGTGGCGCACGCCCTGCAAGGGCTGGGCAGCCACCATTTCGGAAAGGAACGCCTCGGACTCCTTGTCGCCATGCAGGACGCAGCGCTCGCCACCTTCTTCGTAATTGAGCACGAAGGACAGGGCGATGCGCGCATCGCCGGGCCAGTGAGGGTGGGGAGGGTTGTTGCCGTATCCGATCAGGTCGCGTGGGTAGTCAGCGCTCACAGCAGTGTTCCTTATTGTGGATGGGGCGGCGGGCCGGACGGGCCGGGGATGCCGTGATGGATTTATTGTATACAAGTTTGCCTGCGGTCTGTAAATACAATCCTGCTTGCCGATCCCTGCCATTCATCCAGCAAAAAACCTGCCCGACTGGTCAGTTAGCGAAGAATGAGGCCCTGCGGGGTGGGGCTTGTGGAAGGAATGCCCGATTTCGGGGCGGCTGCCGCATTTTCGGTTGTGGCGGTGTTTTTTGTATACAATTCATCGAAAGATAACTTATATTGCTTCGCAAGCGGCTCCCTGGCGGGCTGCAAGCGAGCGGCGCCGGGCAGGTCCCGGAGCGATCCCCATCGAACGAAGGCAAGAGGAGGAGTGGTGTCCGCCAGCGGGCGCCCGCAACCCATGGGACGTTTGACCACGCATGTACTGGATTCCGCACACGGCTGCCCCGGCCATGGCATCAAGATCGAGCTGTACCGGGTAGAAGGCCAGCAACTGGAACTGATCGCCACCACCCTGACCAACCACGACGGCCGCTGCGACCAGCCGGTGCTGCAAGGCGAGGACTTCCGTCCCGGGGTCTATCAACTGGTGTTCAGCGCCGGCGACTACTATCGCGCCCGCGGCGTGCAATTGCCGGAGCCGGCATTCCTCGACCAGGTGGTGCTGCGTTTCGGCATCGCCTCCGCCGACGATCACTACCATGTGCCGCTGCTGATCTCGCCCTACAGCTACTCGACCTATCGCGGCAGCTAGGTGCGTGCCACGAAACATTGACTCCCTGAGTCCTTTTCCCTGGCCCGCCATCGAGCGGGCTTTTTTCGTTCGCGGGGAAGGCGCCGAGGGTTGCCGGTTATCCGCCATCTGCGGGGGGGGGCAGGACGATGCGGCGCAAGGTGCGAATGGGCGACGGATGAGACTGCGCGTCGCGAGCCCTGCGGGGCAACGACAGGTTCGAGGCGGATAGCCGCGTGCGGCCATCCGCCATCCGGGCGGGTCAGAGGAAGATGAACTTGGCGACGAAGATCACGAACAAGGCATAGAGGCTGGCCGAGACTTCGCGGTGCTTGCCGGTGAGGACCTTCATCGCGACGTAGGTGATGAAGCCCAGGGCGATACCGTCGGCCACCGAGAAGGTCAGCGGCATCATGATCACCGTGACGATCGCCGGGATGGTTTCGGTGTGCTCGTCCCAGTCGATGTGCGCCATCCCGCCCATCATCAGCATGGCCACGTAGATCAGCGCGCCGGCGGTGGCGAAGGCGGGGATCATCCCGGCCAGCGGGGCGAAGAACATCGCGGCGACGAACAGCACGCCGACCACCACCGCGGTGAGCCCGGTACGTCCGCCGGCGGCCACGCCCGCGGCGCTCTCCACGTAACTGGTCACCGGCGGGACACCGAGCATGCCGCCGAACACGCTGGAGGCGCTGTCGGCCTTCATCGCCTTCGACAGGTTCTCGATACGTCCGTCCTCCTTCACCAGGTGCGCGCGCTGGGCGACGCCCATGAGAGTGCCGGCGGTATCGAACATGTGCACGAAGAGGAAGGCCAGGATCACGCTGATCATGGTGACGTTGAACGCGCCGGCGATGTCCATCGCCAGGAAGGTCGGCGCCAGGCTCGGCGGCGCCGAGAACACCCCGCCGTACTGCACCAGGCCGAGGGCCCAGCCGACCAGGGTGACGCTGAGGATGCTGATGAGGATGCCGCCGAACACCCGGCGGTACTCGAGCACGGCGATCATCAGGAAGCACAGTGCCGCCAGCAGCGGGCCGGGCGAGGTGAGGTGGCCGAGCTTGATCAGGGTCGCCGGGCTGGCCACTACGATGCCGGCGGTCTTCAGGCCGATCAGGCCGAGGAACAGGCCGACACCCGCGCCCATGGCGAACCTGAGGCTGCGGGGGATGCTGTTGAGCAGCCATTCGCGGACCCGGGAGAAGGTCAGCAGCATGAACATCACCCCGGAGATGAACACCGCGCCGAGGGCGATCTGCCAGCTGTAGCCCATGGTGCCGACCACGGTGTAGGTGAAGAAGGCGTTCAGCCCCATTCCCGGCGCCAGGCCCACCGGCCAGTTGGCGTACAAGCCCATCAGGAAGCAGCCGAGGGCGGCCGCCAGGCACGTGGCGACGAACGCCGCGCCGTGGTCGATGCCGGCGTCGGCCATGATGTTGGGATTGACGAAGATGATGTAGGCCATGGTGATGAAGGTGGTCAGCCCGGCCGCCAGCTCGGTCCTGACCGTCGTACCATGCTGGCGGAGCTTGAACAGGCGTTCGAGCAGGCCGGTGGCGGGCGGTGTCGCAGCGTAGATCCCTTGTTCTTCTTGTTTGGTGCTTTCCACAGCAGGTACTCCTCATCGCTCTTGTTGTTAGGTCCTGCGGGCCGGTTGGTTACCAGATCCCTGACGCGGCTCGAAGGTGATGTGAGGGCACGATTTTCTGACCTTTGGGTCAAGAACTCGTGCGAGCGATTATGCCTTTGTATACAAAAAGGTCAAAGAATGTTTGAGGGTGTTTCGCCACATTTTTATCAGCTTTCCGTCACGCGTCCTTCCGGGCGGTGCCGCGCGCTCGGAACGAGGGGCGGAAAGGGGTGGTGCGCCGGATGCCGCTGCTTGTGTACACTATTTCGCTATCAGCCGCCGGCGTGCCTCACCCACGCCCGTGAGCCAGGATCAGCCCAGGCCACAAGCCGGACGCACAAGGTTCGAGACCGATGACCGATCAGTTGCAACACATCAGGAAGCCGCCGCGCACCGGCAAGGCTGCCCGCAGCGGTACCCAGGACGAGATCGTCTACGCCCACATCTTCGACGCCATCCTCGAACAACGCCTGGCCCCCGGCACTAAGCTGAGCGAGGAAGCGCTCGGCGAGATATTCGGCGTCAGCCGCACCATCATTCGCCGCGCCCTCTCGCGCCTGGCCCACGAGCAGGTGGTGCTGTTACGGCCGAACCGCGGCGCGGTGGTCGCCAGCCCGAGCATCGACGAGGCCCGGCAGATCCTTTTCGCCCGCCGCACCGTCGAGCGCGCCATCACCGAACTGGCCACCGACAACGCCACCGCCGAGCGCCTGGCCGAGTTGCGCGAGATGGTGGTGCAGGAACAATCCAGCTTCGCCCGTGGCGACCGGGGCGCCGGCATCCGCCTGTCCGGCGAGTTCCACCTGAAGCTCGCCGAGATGGCGCGCAACGCTCCTCTGGTGAGTTTCCAGCGCAGCCTGGTGTCGCAGACCTCGCTGATCATCGCCCAGTACGAAAGCGGCGGTCGCTCGCACTGCTCGTTCGACGAGCACAACGAGATCCTCGACGCCATCGAGAAGGGCGACAAGGAGCGCGCGGTGACCCTGATGATGCACCACATGGAGCATATCGACAGCAAGCTCAACCTGGAGAGCGACAACGCTTCCGGCGACCTGCACGCGGTGTTCTCGCACCTCCTCGGCGGCAAGAAGAAGCCACGCCGGGCCAAGGCCGACAGCGACTCGGCGGCCTGATCCGAAGCATGGAAAAGCCCCGCGATGCGGGGCTTTTTCGTTTCCGCCGGGAGTCAGTCGCGGCGATGCACCGAGCGACCGGCGGCGAAGGTTTCCTTCACCGTGCGGTCGTCGCCGAGGATGGTCAGCGCGAACAGCCGTTCGGCCAGGCTGCCGGCCTGGCTCAGGCGGTAGGAGAGCAGCGGGGTGGCGTGGTAGTCGAGGACCACGAAGTCCGCCTCGTTGCCGGTGGCGAAGCTGCCGATCCGGTCGTCCAGCTCCAGCGCACGGGCGCCGCCGAGGGTGGCGAGGTAGAGCGACTTGAACGGATCGAGGCGGGCGCCCTGCAACTGCATGACCTTGTACGCCTCGTTCAGGGACTGCAGCTGGGAGAAGCTAGTGCCGGCGCCGACATCGGTGCCGAGGCCGACCTTGACCTTGTAGCGCTCCAGCTTCGGCAAGTCGAACAGACCGCTGCCGAGGAACAGGTTGGAGGTTGGGCAGAACGCCACCGCCGAGCCAGTCTCCGCCAGGCGCTGGCATTCGCCGTCGCACAGGTGCACGCCATGGGCGAACACCGAGCGCGGCCCAAGCAGGCCGTGGTGGTCGTAGACGTCCAGGTAGCCGCTGCGCTCGGGGAACAGCTCCTTCACCCACTCGATTTCCTTGAGGTTCTCCGACAGGTGGGTGTGCAGGTATACGCCGGGATGCTCGCGCAGCAGCCGCGCCGCCATGTCCAGCTGTTCCGCGGTGCTGGTCGGGGCGAAGCGCGGGGTCACTGCGTAGAGCAGACGGCCCTGGCCGTGCCAGCGCTCGATCAGCGCCTTGCTGTCGCGGTAGCTGCTCTCGGCGGTGTCGGTCAGGTAGTCTGGCGCGTTGCGGTCCATCATCACCTTGCCGGCGATCAGGCGCAGGTCCAGGCGCCGGGCGGCCTCGAACAGCGATTCCACCGACTGCCGGTGCACGCTGCCGAAGACCAGCGCGGTGGTAGTGCCGTTGCGCAGCAGTTCCTGCAGGAAGATCTCGGCGACCTGGTCGGCATGGGCCTGGTCACTGAATTGGCGCTCGGTGGGGAAGGTATAGGTGTTCAGCCAGTCCAGCAGTTGTTCGCCGTAGGAGGCGATCATCCCGGTCTGCGGGAAATGGATGTGGGTATCGATGAAGCCGGGGGTGATCAGCGCGTCGCGGTACTCGAAGACCTCGACGTCGCCGATCTCGCCGAGCAGGGCTTCGGCGTCACCGAGGCGAGCGACCTTGCCGTCCTCCACCAGCAACAGGCCGTCCTCGAAGTATTCGTAGGAGCGTTCGACGCCGACCTCCGCGGGGTCGGCGATGCTGTGCAGGATGGCGGCGCGGTAGGCTTTGGCGTTGCGGGTCATGGCAGTCTCGAAAAAAGGTTCGTGGGAGGTCCGCCGCCTGGCGGCGGACGCGGGGGAGCGGGGGGCCGCTCAGGATTCGTGGGCGCGGCGCGACTCCGGGGTCAGCCGGGTGACGCTCGACGGCCCCTGCTTGCGTTCCAGGCCGAAGGCGGCGTTGTAGGTGGCGATCACCTCGCCGGCGATGGAGATGGCGATCTCCGCCGGCAGCTTGCCTTTCACCTGCTCCAGGCCCATCGGGCAGCGCATCCGTTGCAGGCGTTCGGCATCGACGCCACGTTCGCGCAGGCGGTGCTCGAACTTGACGCGCTTGGTCTTCGAGCCGATCAGGCCGAAGTAGGCGAAGTCGTTGCGCGCCAGGATCGCCGCGGTAAGCTCCAGGTCCAGCGGGTGGTTGTGGGTCATGACGATGAAGTGGCTGCCGGGCGGCATCCGCTCGACCTCGTCGAGCACTTCGTCGTTCACCACTTTCTCCACGCCGTCGGGCAGGAGCGCGGGAAATTCGTGTTCCCGCGAATCGATCCAGCGCACCCGGCAGGGCAGGCTGGCGAGCAAGGGTACCAGGGCGCGACCGACGTGGCCCGCGCCGAACACGGCGATGTGTGCCTGTGGCTGGCCCATCGGCTCGAACAGCAGCACCGTGGCGCCGCCGCAGCACTGGCCGAGACTGGCGCCCAGGCTGAAGCGCTCCAGGCGGGTGTCCTGGGTCCGCGCGGCGAGCATTTCCCGGGCAATGGCCTGGGCCCTGTATTCCAGGTGGCCGCCGCCGATGGTGTCGTAGAGCCGCTCGGCGCTGACCACCATCTTCGAGCCGGCGTTGCGCGGGGTCGAGCCGCGCTCCTCGATGATGGTCACCAGGACGCAAGGTTCGCCGCTACGCTGCAACTCGGCCAGGGCGCTGATCCAGTTCATCTCGTCATCCTCCCGATCGCGGCGGTTCAGGCCGGTTCGACCGCGGCGTCCGCCGCTTGTGCCTGGGCGGCCTTCAGCCGGCGCATCTGTTCCACGCCCCAGAGCACCCGCTCGGGCGTCGCCGGCGCGTCGATGGCGGGTTGCGCGCGGTAGTCGGCGAGGCTGGCCACGGCGTCCTTGATCGCGCACCAGACCGAGATGCCGAGCATGAACGGCGGCTCGCCCACGGCCTTGGAATGGAACACGGTCTGCTCCGGATTCTTGCGGTTCTCCAGCAGTTTCACCCGCAGGTCCAGCGGCATGTCGGCGACGGCGGGAATCTTGTAGCTGGCCGGGCCGCTGGTCATCAGCTTGCCCTTGGCGTTCCAGACCAGTTCCTCCATGGTCAGCCAGCCCATGCCCTGGACGAAGCCGCCTTCAACCTGGCCGATGTCGATGGCCGGGTTCAGCGAGTCGCCGACGTCATGCAGGATGTCGGTGCGCAGCATGCGGTATTCGCCGGTGAGGGTGTCGACTATCACCTCCGAGCAGGCGGCGCCGTAGGCGAAATAATAGAAGGGCCGGCCACGGGCCTGTTCGCGGTCGTAGAAGATCTTCGGCGTGCGGTAGAAGCCGGTGCTGGACAACGAGACCTGGCCGAAGTAGGCCTGCTGGACCAGTTCCTCGAACGGCAGGATCAGCTCGCGGATACGCACCTGGTTGTTGCGGAACTCGACGTCTTCCTCGCTGACCTTCCAGTGCCGCGCGGCGAACTCCACCAGGCGCCGCTTGATGGTTTCGGCGGCATTCTGCGCGGCCTTGCCGTTCAGGTCGGTGCCCGAGGAGGCGGCGGTGGGCGAGGTGTTGGGCACCTTGTCGGTATTGGTGGCGGTGATCTGGATGCGCTCCACGTCGACCTGGAAGACCTCGGCGACCACCTGGGCGACCTTGGTGTTGAGGCCCTGGCCCATTTCGGTGCCGCCATGGTTCAGGTGGATGCTGCCGTCGGTATAGATGTGGATCAGCGCACCTGCCTGGTTGAGGAAGGTCGCGGTGAACGAAATGCCGAACTTCACCGGGGTCAGCGCCAGGCCTTTCTTCAGGACCGGGCTGGCGGCATTGAACGCACGGATTTCCTCGCGGCGGCGGGCGTACTCGCTGCTCGCTTCCAGCTCGGCAGTCATCTCCGCCAGCAGGTTGTGCTCGACGGTCTGGTGGTAATGGGTGACGTTGCGCTCGTCCTTGCCGTAGTAGTTGAGCTTGCGCACCTCCAGCGGATCCTTGCCGAGGCTGCGGGCCACGGCGTCCATGATCTCCTCGATGGCGACCATTCCCTGGGGCCCGCCGAAACCGCGGTAGGCGGTGTTCGAGGCGGTGTTGGTCTTGCAACGGTGGCCGTTGATGGTGGCGTTGCCGAGGAAGTAGGCGTTGTCCGAGTGGAACATGGCGCGGTCGACGATCGAGCCGGAGAGGTCCGGCGAATAGCCGCAGTTGCCGGCCAGGTCGATCTGGATGCCGTGCAGGCGGCCATCGTCGTCGAAGCCGACGTCGTATTCGACGTAGAACGGGTGACGCTTGCCGGTGATCTGCATGTCCTCCATGCGCGGCAGGCGCATCTTCGCCGGACGCCCGGTGTGGTAGGCGACCACCGCGCACAGGCAGGCCGGCGCCGCGGCCTGGGTTTCCTTGCCGCCGAAGCCGCCGCCCATGCGGCGCATGTCGATGACGATGCGGTTGAAGGAAACCCCGAGGACCTCGGCCACCAGCTTCTGCACTTCGGTGGGGTTCTGCGTCGAGCAATAGACGATCATGCCGCCGTCTTCGCTGGGCATTACCGAGGAAATCTGCGTTTCCAGGTAGAAATGCTCCTGGCCGCCGATGTGCAGCGTGCCTTGCAGGCGATGCGGCGCGCCGGCCAGCGCGGCGGCGGAGTCGCCGATGCGGTGCTGGTGGCTGTCGAGGACGAAATGGCGCTTGCGCAGGGCCTCGACCACGTCGAGCACCGGTTCCAGGTCTTCGTACTCGACGATCGCCGCCATGGCCGCCTTGCGCGCGGTTTCCAGGCTGTCGGCGGCGACCGCCAGGACCATCTGTCCGACATACTCCACCTTGCCATCGGCCAGCAGCGGGTCGCCGGCCACCACCGGGCCGATGTCGAGCTGGCCGGGAACGTCGGCGGCGGTGAGGGCGATGGCGACGCCGGGGAACTGGTAGCAGGGCGTCACGTCGAGGCGGGTGATGCGGGCGTGGGCGCGCTCGCTCAGGCGCGCATAGACGTGCAACTGGTTGGGAAACTCCAGGCGATCGTCGATGTAGATCGCCTCGCCGCTGACGTGCTTGGGGGCGCTTTCGTGCTTGACGCTGCGGCCGACTCCGGTGGTCAGCTCGGCGCGGAACAGGTCGGCCAGCTCTTCCTGGCTCTTGTGCGGCTTGCGATGGTTAGACATAGGCGGTCACCCGGGTTTCGACGGCGGGAGCGTGCAGCTCCAGGAAGCATTTGCGCAGCAGGTTCTGCGCGGTCAGCAGGCGATATTCCTTGCTCGCGCGGAAGTCGCTGAGCGGGGTGAAGTCGTTCGCCAGGGCGGCCGCGGCGCGTTCGAAGCTGGCGGCTTCCAGGCGCGCGCCTTGCAGCGCCGCTTCGCAGGCGGCGGCGCGCTTGGGAATCGCCGCCATGCCGCCGAAGGCGACCCTGGCGCGGGCGATCCGGCCATCTTCCAGGTCGAGGCTGATGGCGGCGCAGACCGCGGAAATATCGTCGTCGATGCGCTTGGAGACCTTGTAGGCCTTGAACGCCTGGCTGGGCCGGGCACGCGGGACGAGGATCTTCTCGATGAACTCGCCTTCTTCGCGGGCGGTGACCTTGTAGTCGAGGAAGTACTCCTCCAGCGGCAGCTCGCGGCGCCGTTCGCCGCGGCGCAGGACGATCTTCGCGCCGAGGGCGATCAGCAGCGGCGGGGCGTCGCCGATCGGCGAGGCGTTGCCGATATTGCCGCCGAGGGTGCCCTGGTTGCGGATCTGCAGGGACGCGAAACGCTGCAGCAACTCGCCGAAGTCCGGGTAGTCCGCGGCCAGCGCCTGGTAGCAGTCGGTCAGCGGGGTGGCGGCGCCGATTTCCAGGCAGTTGGCGCCCACTTCGATGCGTTTCATTTCGCGGATGTGGCCGACATAGATCATCACCGGCAGTTCGCGATGGAACTGGGTGACCTCCAGCGCCAGGTCGGTGCCGCCGGCCAGCAGGCGTGCCTGCGGATTGGCGCCGTAGAGGTCGGCCAGGTCGGCGACGGTGAGCGGCAGCAGGCAGCGCCGGTCACCGCTGTTCAGCTCGGCGGTTTCGCGCGGAGCGATGGCGCGCAATTGCTCGATGGTGGCGGCTTCCCGGGCGTCGAACTGGTCTGTGCGCTTGTGGCAGCAGGCCTGCTCGGCGGCGTCGAGGATCGGCCGGTAGCCGGTGCAGCGGCAGAGGTTGCCGGCGAGCGCCTCGTGGGCCTTGGCCGGATCGGCGCCGGCGCTGTTCTTCTGCAGGGCGAACAGCGACATGACGAAGCCCGGCGTGCAGAACCCGCACTGCGAGCCATGGCAGTCGACCATCGCCTGCTGCACGTCGTGCAGGCGGTCCTGGTGCTTGAGGTCCTCGACGGTGATCAATTGCTTGCCGTGAAGGGCGGAAACGAAGGTCAGGCAGGAGTTCAGGCTGCGATAGCGGATGCGTTCGGCACCATCCTCGCCGGTGACCAGTTCGCCGACCACCACGGTGCAGGCGCCGCAATCGCCGGAGGCGCAGCCTTCCTTGGTGCCGGTCTTGCCGAGGTGCCGGCGTAGGTAGTCGAGGACGGTGAGGTTGGGGTCCAGGCGTTCTTCGACGCGGATCTCCCGATTGAGCAGGAACCTGATCAAGGCGTGCCTCCAGGCGGTTCTTGTTATTGAATTCTAGGCCTTGCAGGAGAACCGGCCGGAGTGGGGCGGTTTCCGCACAGGGCTCCACGGTAGGAGCTATGGAGGCGAATCTAGAAAAAACTGACTTTTGAGTCAAATAATTTTTTGACCTGTAGGTCAGTCAGTTTGCCCATAAACGAAAACGGCACCCGAAGGTGCCGTTTCCCAAGGGCGGGACGCTCAGATGCGCTGGGTGTCGGTAAGCTGGTATTCCTCGCCGGCATAGTAGGCGCGCACCTTCGGGTCCATCACCGCGCGCCAGAGCGGTGGGAACAGGGCGAGGACGATCATCCCGGCGTAGCCGTTGGGCAGTTGCGGGCTGCTGTCGTAGTGGCGCAGCACCTGGTAGCGGCGCTTGGCGTAGGCATGGTGGTCGGAATGGCGCTGCAGGTGGAAAAGGAACAGGTTGGTCAGGAGGAAATTGCTGTTCCACGAGTGTTCCGGCGTGGTGCGTTCGTAGCGGCCGTTGTCCAGACGCCGCCGATGCAGGCCGTAGTGCTCGACGTAGTTGACGATCTCCAGCAGGGTGAAGGCCATCACCGACTGGCCGAGGAAGAAGATCGCTCCCAGCCAGCCGAAGGCCAGGCTGAAGCCGAGCAGGAAGAGGGCGCTGATGGCGTACCACCAGATCAGCTCGTTGCGCCAGTGCAGGGCCGGCAGGCCCTTGCGCTTCAGGCGCTCGGCCTCCAGGCGCCAGGCGTTGAGGAAGTTGTGCTTGTAGGCGTGCGGGAGGAACGAGTAGAGGCTCTGGCCGTAGCGCGAGGACGAGGCATCTTCCGGGGTCGAGACGTGTACATGGTGGCCGCGCACGTGTTCGACCTTGAAGCCGGCATAGCACACCGCCGCCAGCAGCAGGCCGCCGGCGTTCTGTTCCAGTTGCGGGTCCTTGTGGATCAGTTCGTGGGAGACGGTGATGCCGATGGCGCCCATCACGGTGCCCACCGACAGGATCCAGCCCAGTTGGCCGACCCAGTCCCAGCGGGTCTCGTGGGCGAGGATCCAGCCGGACCAGACGAGCATGCCCAGCAACAGCGGGACGGTGGCCAGGGACAGTACGCGGTAGTAGCCCTGTGCTTCCATCTCCGGCACTTCGCTGGCTTCCTCGGGGTTGGCTGGATCGCGGCCGACGATGGCATCGAGGATCGGGATCAGCCCGAACACCACGCTGATCACCAGCCAGGGCCAGGCGTTGGGATAGTCGCTACCGAGCGACCACCAGTAGCTGAGCGGAATGCCGAGCACCGCGATCAGCCAGATCCAGTAGCCGTACTTTTTCAGACGCAGCATCCAGGCAGAGGAAAGCGAGGCAAACATGGGAAGTCCTCGTATTTATCTTGTTAGATTGTCTGACAATTGTCCTCCCTTGGCCGGCCCGCCCCATCCCAACCTTCGTTCTGTCCGCCGCTTCGCCGGGAAGCCGGCGGGGTAACGCCCTGTGTTACACTTCCCATCCATATACCCCCGGAAAACGCGCCCCTGGATAAAAGGATCACCATGACGTTCAAGGCCCCGGACAGCCTGGCAGAGCAGATCGCCCACCACCTCGCGGAACGCATCATCCGGGGAGAACTCAAGGAACGGGAACGTATCCAGGAGCAGAAGGTCACCCAGACCCTCAACGTCAGTCGCGGCTCGGTCCGCGAGGCGCTGCTGATTCTCGAACGCCGCCACCTGGTGAACATCCTGCCGCGCCGCGGCGCCCAGGTGTCCGAACTGTCCCCGCAACATGTGGAAAGCCTCTACGCGCTGATCGTGCAGCTCTACATCCTGCTGGCGGAAAGCGTCGCCCGGCGCTGGCGCAGCGAAGCCGAGCTGGCACCGTTCCTGGCCATCCAGCAGCGCCTGCTGAACAACCTGGCGCAAAGCGATATCGACGGCTTCGTCGAGGCCAGTTTCGACATCATGCGCGCGGCCTTTCCTTTCGCGAACAATCCCTACCTGCAGGAGACCGTCGAAAACCTGCTGCCGGCGGTGAGTCGCGCCTACCACCTGGCGCTGGAGCGGCGCAAGGCGGAAATGAACCAGTTCCTCGGCAGTTTCGCCCAGCTCCTGCAAGCGGTGATCGCCCGTGACGAGGCGAGGATCCGCGAGGTCCTGCTGGAATACGGCCGCCACAACTGCCAGCTGGTGCTGGCCGCGCTCGCCGAACGCTGATGGCGACCCTGGCGGGAGCGCACGCATGCGCCTGAAGAGCATCAAGCTGGCGGGGTTCAAGTCCTTCGTCGATCCGACCACGGTGAACTTCCCCAGCAACATGGCGGCAGTGGTAGGGCCGAACGGCTGCGGCAAGTCGAACATCATCGACGCGGTGCGCTGGGTGATGGGCGAAAGCTCGGCGAAGAACCTGCGCGGCGAGTCGATGACCGATGTCATCTTCAACGGCTCGAATACCCGCAAGCCGGTGAGCCAGGCGAGCATCGAGCTGATCTTCGACAACGCCGAGACCACCCTGGTGGGCGAATACGCCCAGTACGCCGAGATATCCATTCGCCGGCGGGTCTCGCGGGATGGGCAGAACACCTATTTTCTCAACGGCACCAAGTGCCGGCGGCGCGACATCACCGACATCTTCCTCGGCACCGGCCTGGGGCCGCGCAGCTACTCGATCATCGAACAGGGCATGATCTCCAAGCTGATCGAGGCGCGTCCGGAAGACCTGCGCAACTTCATCGAGGAAGCCGCGGGTATTTCCAAGTACAAGGAGCGCCGCCGCGAAACCGAAAGCCGCATCCGTCGGACCCAGGAAAACCTGGCACGCCTCACCGACCTGCGCGAAGAGTTGGGGCGGCAACTGGAACGCCTGCACCGGCAGGCCCAGTCGGCGGAAAAATACCAGGAACACAAGGCCGAGGAGCGCCAGCTCAAGGCCCAGCTGGGTGCCGTGCGCTGGCGCGACCTGAACGAGCAGGTCGGTCAGCGCGAGCGGGTCATCGGCGACCAGGAGATCGCCTTCGAGGCCCTGGTGGCCGAGCAGCGTGGTGCCGATGCCGGCATCGAACGGCTGCGCGACGGCCATCACGAGTTGTCCGAACGCTTCAACCAGGTGCAGGCGCGCTTCTATTCGGTCGGCGGCGACATCGCCCGGGTCGAGCAGAGCATCCAGCATGGCCAGCAGCGCCAGCGCCAGTTGCAGGACGACTTGCGCGAAGCCGAACGGACCCGCCAGGAAACCGAATCGCACCTTGGGCACGACCGTACCTTGCTCGCGACCCTGGCCGAGGAAATGGCCATGCTCGCACCGGAACAGGAACTCAGCGCGGCCGCCGCGGAAGAAGCGGGCATCGCCCTGGAACAGGCCGAGCAGGGCATGCAGGCCTGGCAGCAGCAGTGGGATGCCTTCAACCAGCAGAGCGCCGAACCCCGCCGCCAGGCCGAGGTGCAGCAGTCGCGCATCCAGCACTTGGAGCAGAGCCTGGAGCGCCTGCAGGATCGCGAGCGGCGCCTGCAGGACGAGCGTGGCCAGTTGGCGGCCGACCCCGAGGACGCGGCGATCCTCGAACTCAACGAACAGGTGGCGATCGCCGAACTGGCCCTGGAAGAACTGCAATTGCAGGAGCAGGGCCAAGCCGAGCGGCTCGAACAATTGCGCCAGGAATTGCAGCAACTGGCCGCCGAACAGCACCAGGCGCAGGGCGAGTTGCAGCGCCTGAACGGTCGCATCGCTTCGCTGGAGGCCCTGCAGCAGGCCGCTCTCGACCCCGGACAGGGTGCATTGGAGTGGTTGCGCGAGCAGGGCCTGGAACAACGTCCGCGCCTCGCCGAAGGCTTGCGTGTCGAGCCGGGTTGGGAACTGGCGGTGGAGACCGTGCTCGGCGCGGATCTGCAGGCGGTCTTGCTGGACGGCTTCGACGGGCTCGCCCTGGCCGGCTTCGGCAAGGGCGAGCTGCGCCTGCTCAGCCCCGCTCACGGAGCCGCGACGGCGGCCGGTTCGCTGCTGGACAAGGTCCGCGCCGACGCCGACCTGAGTCCCTGGCTGGCCCGGGTGAAACCGGTGGAGACCCTGGAACAGGCGCTCGCCCAGCGCGGCGCCCTGGACGACGGCGAGAGCCTGATCAGCCGCGATGGCTACTGGGTCGGCCGGCACTTCCTGCGGGTCCGGCGCAGCGACGAGGCCCAAGGCGGCATGCTCGCCCGCGCCCAGGAACTGGAGGCGTTGCAGGAACGGCGCGAGGTCCTGGAAACCCGCGTCGCCGAGGGCGAGGAGCGTCTGGCTGCGGCCCGCGACGAGCAGCGCGAGCTGGAAGGCGCGCGCGAGCAGGTGCGGCGCCAGGTCCAGGAGGAGGGCCGCCGGCACGGCGAGCTGAAGGCGCAGTTGTCCGCGCAGCAGGCCAAGGTCGAGCAACTGGTACTGCGTCGCCGCCGTCTCGACGAAGAAGTGGCGGAACTGGCCGAGCAGCGCGCGCTGGAACAGGAGCAACTGAGCGAGGCGCGCCTGACCCTGCAGGAAGCGCTGGATAGCATGGCGCTGGACACCGAGCGCCGGGAAACCCTGCTGGCGGAGCGTGACGCCCTGCGCGAACGGCTCGACCGGATTCGCCAGGATGCCCGTACCCACAAGGACCATGCGCACCAACTGGCGGTGCGGGTCGGCTCGCTGAGGGCGCAGCACAATTCCACCCAGCAGGCCCTGGAGCGCCTCGACCAGCAGTCGGCGCGCCTCAACGAGCGTTGCGAACAGCTCAACCTCAATCTGGAGGAGGGTGCGGCGCCGCTGGAAGAGCTGCGCATGAAGCTCGAGGAGTTGCTGGAGCGACGGATGGCCGTTGAGGACGAACTCAAGCAGGCGCGGCTGGCCCTGGAAGACGCCGATCGCGAACTGCGCGAGGTGGAGAAGCGCCGCGGCCAGGCCGAGCAGCAATCGCAACTGCTGCGTGGCCAGCTGGAGCAGCAGCGCCTGGAGTGGCAGGGGCTGGTGGTGCGGCGCAAGGCCTTGCAGGAGCAGCTCGCCGAAGACGGCTACGACCTGCACACGGTACTGGCCAACCTGCCCCTGGATGCCAGCGAACGCGAATGGGAGGAGCGTCTCGAGAGTCTCGCGGCGCGTATCCAGCGTCTGGGGCCGATCAACCTGGCGGCGATCGAGGAGTACCAGCAGCAGTCCGAGCGCAAGCGCTACCTGGACTCGCAGAACGACGACCTGGCCGAAGCGCTGGAGACGCTGGAAAACGTCATCCGCAAGATCGACCGGGAAACCCGCAATCGCTTCAAGGAAACCTTCGACCAGATCAATGCTGGCCTTCAGGCATTGTTCCCGAAGGTATTCGGCGGCGGTACGGCATATCTGGAACTTACCGGCGAAGATCTACTCGATACCGGTGTGGCGATCATGGCGCGCCCGCCGGGCAAGAAGAACAGCACTATCCACTTGTTGTCCGGCGGGGAAAAGGCGCTGACCGCGCTGGCGCTGGTATTCGCCATCTTCCAGTTGAACCCGGCGCCGTTCTGCATGCTCGACGAAGTCGATGCGCCATTGGACGATGCCAACGTCGGACGTTATGCGCGATTGGTGAAGGAGATGTCGGAAAAGGTGCAGTTCATCTATATCACCCACAACAAGATCGCCATGGAAATGGCCGATCAGTTGATGGGCGTGACCATGCATGAGCCGGGCTGTTCACGGCTTGTTGCAGTTGACGTGGAAGAGGCGGTCGCATTGGCTGAAGCCTGAGTGTCAGGCAGTGTAAACTTGTGCATGGGCATGTTAGTTTAATGGCCACTTTTTGTATCGCGTGGGAAAGTTCTGTCAGAACAAGGTTGGCTCCACGTTTCAAGGGACAGGACGTCCTTTTTTCATTTTTTTATTCACCATTTTCACTAGGGGCTACGGAATTACATGGATATCGGTCTGCGCGAATGGCTTATCGTTATCGGGCTTATCGTGATCGCCGGCATTCTCTTCGACGGTTGGCGGCGGATGCGGGGCGGCAAGGGCAAGTTGAAGTTCAAGCTCGACCGCAGTTTCGCCAATCTGCCGGACGACGACGGCGACTCGGCTGAACTGCTGGGGCCGGCGCGGGTGGTCGAGCATCGCGAGCCGTCCTTCGACGAACAGGACCTGCCCAGCGTCAGTGCCCGCGAAACCAAGGAGCGCAAGGGCGGCAAGCGCCAGGAAGAGCCGCGCCAGGGCGATCTGGACCTCGACGAGGGGCTGGCCCTTGAGGCGGACCCGAGCGATGCCGCCGAGCCGGTGGAGCCACGCAAGGGCAAGTCGAAGGGACGCAAGGAGAAAGAGCGGGAGAAAGCCCCTGCGGTCGCTGCCGAACCTGCTCCGGTCGACGAGGTGCTGATCATCAACGTCATCGCCCGCGACGAAAGCGGCTTCAAGGGGCCGGCCTTGCTGCAGAACATCCTCGAGAGCGGCCTGCGCTTCGGCGACATGGACATCTTCCATCGCCACGAAAGCATGGCCGGCAATGGCGAGATCCTGTTCTCCATGGCCAATGCGGTGAAACCGGGCACTTTCGACCTGGACGACATCGACAACTTCAGCACCCGCGCCGTGAGCTTCTTCCTCGGCCTGCCGGGGCCGCGCCATCCGAAGCAGGCCTTCGACGTGATGGTCGCCGCCGCGCGCAAGCTGGCCCACGAGCTGAACGGCGAGCTGAAGGACGAGCAGCGCAGCGTGCTGACCGCCCAGACCATCGAGCACTACCGCCAGCGCATCATCGACCATGAGCGCCGCAGCTTGATGCAGAAGCGCTGATCCGGCCACAGCCCCTTTCTTCGTGCGGGAGAGGGGGCGAACTACTCTATAGAGCAGCCGAGGCTGCTCTTTTCGTTTCACGGACTCCCACCATGACCGACACCCAGGCTGCCGCCGAACGCATCGCGCAACTGCGAACCGAACTGGACACCCACAACTACCGTTACTACGTGCTCGACGAACCGAGCATTCCCGACGCCGAATACGATCGCCTGTTCCGCGAGTTGCAGGCGCTGGAGACCGAGTACCCGCAACTGCTGACGCCCGACTCGCCGACCCAGCGGGTCAGCGGCACGCCGGCCTCGGCGTTCGGCGAAGTGCGCCATGAGATCCCCATGCTCAGCCTCGGCAACGCTTTCGAGGAGCAGGACCTGCTGGACTTCGACCGCCGCGTACGCGAAGGACTGGCCGACCTGTTGCCTGGCGGCGACCTGCTCGGCGGTGGCGCGGAGGTCGAGTACAGTTGCGAGCCGAAGCTGGACGGCCTGGCCGTCAGCCTGCTCTACGAACGCGGCCAGTTGGTGCGCGGCGCCACCCGCGGCGATGGCAGCACCGGCGAGGACATCACCAGCAACGTACGCACCATTCGCAACGTACCGCTGAAGCTGCACGGCGAAGGCTGGCCGGAGATCCTCGAAGTGCGCGGCGAGGTGTTCATGTCCAAGGCCGGTTTCGAGGCGCTCAACGCCAAGGCCGTGGAAACCGGCGGCAAGACCTTCGCCAACCCGCGCAACGCGGCGGCCGGCAGCCTGCGCCAGCTGGATTCGAAGATCACCGCCAGTCGCCCGCTGGAGTTCTGTGCCTACGGCTTCGGCCAGGTCAGCGGGACGCTGCCGGACACCCAGGTGGGCATCCTCGAGGCGTTCCGCGGCTGGGGTATCCCCATCAGTCGCGAGCTGCGCCTGGTCAAGGGCGCCCAGGCCTGCCGCGACTACTACGACGACATCGGTCGCCGACGCGATGCGCTGGCCTACGAGATCGACGGCGTGGTGTTCAAGGTCAACCGCATCGCCTTCCAGCGCGAACTGGGCTTCCGCGCGCGCGAGCCGCGTTGGGCGATCGCCCACAAGTTCCCCGCGCGCGAGGAGCTGACCGAGCTGCTGGGTGTCGAGTTCCAGGTCGGCCGCACCGGCGCCGTGACCCCGGTGGCACGCCTCAAGCCGGTGCAGGTGGCCGGCGTCACGGTGTCCAATGCGACCCTGCACAACATGGATGAAGTCGCCCGCCTGGGCCTGCGCATCGGCGATACGGTGGTGATCCGCCGTGCTGGCGATGTGATTCCGCAGGTCATGCAGGTGGTGCTCGAGCGCCGCCCGGCGGATGCGCAGGCTATCGAGGTGCCCGAGCATTGCCCGGTCTGCGGCTCGGCCGTGGAGCGGACCCAGTTGGTCAAGCGCAGCAAGGGCAAGGAGTCGATCAGCGAGGGCGCCATCTATCGCTGCGTCGGCCGCCTCTCCTGTCAGGCGCAGTTGAAGCAGGCGATCATCCATTTCGTATCGCGCCGGGCAATGGACATCGACGGTCTTGGCGACAAGATCGTCGAGCAACTGGTGGATCGCGGGCTGGTCGCCTCGCCGGCGGATCTCTATACCCTGACCTATGAACAGGTGTTCGAGCTGGAAGGGTTCGCCGAGCTGTCCACCAACAACCTGCTGGCGGCCATCGCCGATAGCCGCAAGCCTTCGCTGGCGCGCTTCATCTTCGCCCTGGGGATTCCCGACGTCGGCGAGGAAACCGCCAAGCTGCTGGCGCGTTCGCTGGGTTCGCTCGAGCGGATCGGCAAGGCGCTCCCGGAAGTGTTGACCTACCTGCCGGACGTCGGCGCCGAGGTAGCCTACGAGATCCACAACTTCTTCGCCGACGAGCACAACCGCCAGGTGATCGCCCAGTTGCGCGATGCCGAACATGGCGTGCAGTTGCAGGAAGAGGGCGAGGTCGCCGCGGAGTTCGCCGCTTGTGCCTCGCTGGCCGGTTTCATCGACAAGCTGAACATTCCCTTCATCGCCGCCACCGGCGCGGAAAAGCTGGCCAGCCGCTTCGGTTCGCTCGACGGCATCATCCGCGCCGACTGGCTCGATCTACGCCAGGTGGAGCGTCTGCCCGAGCGAGCGGCGAAAAGCCTGCGCGATTTCTTCGACGAGCCGGCCAACGTGCAGCGTGCCCTGGCCATCGAGGCGCAGTTGCGTGAGTTCGGCATGCATTGGCAGAGCGAGCGCAAGGCGGTCGAAGGCCTGCCTCTGGCCGGGCAGACCTGGGTGCTGACCGGCACCTTGGAGGCGATGAGCCGGGACGTGGCCAAGGACAAGCTGGAAGGGCTCGGCGCCAAGGTGGCCGGCTCGGTGTCGGCCAAGACCCACTGCGTGGTCGCCGGGCCCGGCGCCGGCTCGAAGCTGGCCAAGGCCAACGAGCTGGGCGTGAAGGTGCTCGACGAAGACGGCCTGCTGAAACTGTTCGACGAGCACGGCGTCGCCCGCTGAAGCGGCGGCGCTGCTGCGAAAGATTTCCGAAGACTGGAGTTAACGATGGACAAGGCAAGAAAGCAGCGGTTGCTGGGCGTGCTCGCATTGGTGGTGCTGTTCGGCGCCTACGTGGGTTGGAGCGAGCGGCCGCGCATCCTGCTGCATTACAGTGGCCAGGCTTCGGCGCCGATTGCCTACAGCTACAAGGAGCAGGGCGTGGAAACCTTCTCCGGGGAGATCCGGCCCGGCCAGGTCCGCGAGTTTCCGGTGAAGCTGTTCGGCGGCAGCGATTACCGGATCGCCTTCTCCTTCCATCGCGGTGAGGAGAAGTATGCGTCGTTCAGCACCAAGCCGGGCTGGGGCACCCTGGACCTGTATGTCGATACCGAGCTGAGCGTATCGACCCAGCCGCCGCCGGAGGGTCTGATCCAGCAGCAATGAACCGCTTTCGCGAAATGGATTGCAAACGTAAGTGCTTGAAGTGGTTGTAACTTACGCGCAAGCCGGTAGAATGGCGCGGCCTACCCGAGGGTAGGCTGCAATGGTGGCCCTGTCGGTCCCCCCGCAACGATTACCCGTCAACCTGGTCAGGTCCGGAAGGAAGCAGCCACAGCGGGAACATTGTGTGCCGGGGTGTGGCTGGCGGGGCCGCCTCCATTTCTTAAGCCCTTAATTCTAAAGGGTTTTTCTGCTTATAATTCTGAGAGTGTGTACACCTAGCTAGATGGTACACCGCGCTCGGCATTCTAGTCGGTTGTTTTTCGCAAAGCACTGATTCCTATGCGCAGCTATCCGCCGCGTCGGTATCTTTGGGTCGCTCGGGACTGGCTACTAGAGCTTAGGTTGATTCCCACTGCCCGGATGGTTTCCGGTCCTTTAGATAGCAACTGGCCGGCCTGGCTCTTCATGGCTAGTTGCTATCTAGGTGCCGTCCAAGCACAGCCCCTGCCGGGTGGGTGGCTACCCTACGCTGACGGTTTTGACCGAAGCACTGGAATACAGATTGACGGCCATTAGCCACATTGACGGCATGGGTTTTTGGGCTAGGCTGCAAGTTGATATCGCTTTGATATCGCCATTGGGAATCAAACGGAGTTTGATAGCTATGAGCAAAGCCCCTATCGGAACCACCGGCCGGACAGGCGAGCGCTGCCCTGAAAGTGGTGTGTGGAGATCGCAAGATGTCCCGTCGACGACTGCCCCCATTGCAAAGGGAAACGTGTTTCCGCCGCACAATGGTAAAGCCGTGACGTGGCAATTGACGTCCTACGCGTAGAGCAAGTGAAGAAGCCCGCTACTGCGGGCTTCTTCATAAATCTGTAAGTAATTCTGACAGCGAGATGTGCAATGCATCCTCTAGGACCTTGATGGTGTCCAAACTCGGATTACTCAAAAGAGTCCGTGCTAACGGGGTAGAACCCGTCGTCGGTGCTGGCTCGAACGTAGGCGATGGTGGCGGCTCGATGGATAGAGGCTCGCATTTTTTACAAAAAATGGCCGGTGGGGGTGTGGCCAAGTGATCCAAAAGGGATCCGAAACAGTGATCCAAAGCGCTCCCAAAGGCTAAAGCCCTGGCTATAGAATGTGATCCCCGATTGATAGTCGTGCGAAGAGCAGAAAACGCTAGAAGTCAGGAGTGGCGGGGTTTTCAGGTCCCCCCGCAACGATTACCCGTCAACCTGGTC
>NZ_KV828484.1:25376-31352 GCF_001836405.1 Pseudomonas sp. HMSC057H01
GCCGGGGTGTGGCTGGCGGGGCCGCCTCCATTTCAGGCTCGCCATTTTTCGCAGACCGCCGCCGCTCTTATCGGTAGCGCTGCAGTATCTCCTCGATCTCTCCGCTGCGCTTCATTTCCTCGAACGTCTTCAGTATCGCTTCCACCGGAACCTCCGCGGAATCCCGCACCAGGCAGCTCACTGCCGTTTCCTCGAGCTGCGCGGCTTCCTGGAGTGGCGGCTGCCCCGGCGCCTGGCGGTTGCTCCAGTGCAGCGACAGTTGATGGCTGACCGCGTAGCGGTAGCGGCCGGCGCGCAGCTTTTCCAGCACCAGGTCCTGGGTGCGCGCATCGTCGCGGCGTAGCCGGCCGATGTCGAACAGCGCTTGCAAGCGGGGATAGCTGTAGCCGAGGACGGTACCGATACGCTGGGCCGGCAGCGCCTCGGGAATCGGCGCGAAGCCTTCGCGGGCGACCAGGATGTCGCGTTGCACCAGCAGCGCGACGCTCCAGCGATAGCCGGGGAAGTCGTGGCTGAGCCAGGCGGGGCTGATATAGCAGCGAACATCGATTTCAGCGCCGTTCATCGCCTGCTCGATGCGCCCGCGCGGGTAGGGGTGGTAGAGCGCCTTGCGGCCGACCTGCCGGGCCAGGGAGCGGGTGATGTCGTAGACGATGCCGTCGATCGGCTGGCCCCGTTCCAGGCGGATCAACGGCATGCTCCAGCTTTCCATCACCGAGAAGCGCAATGGCGTCGCGTCGTTCTCCGTGGCCGTCGCTGGCAGGGCCGCGAGCAACTGCAGCAGGAGCAGCGCCGGTGCGCCGAAATGAGGCATGAACGAAGTCAGGGAGGGTAGAGTCATTGCCACCGACGAGGGCTGCTGAAGGGCCAGGGGAATTCTTAGCACGCAGTTTGCCAAGTCAGCGAGCGCAGAAGGGGTAAATTGCGCTAGCATTGGCCGACTTGTGCTTCCCTTCTGCGACGGTTTTCGATGAGTTATCAAGTTCTTGCGCGTAAATGGCGTCCCCGTTCCTTCCGTGAAATGGTCGGCCAGACCCATGTGCTCAAGGCTCTGATCAACGCCCTGGACAACCAGCGGCTGCACCATGCCTACCTGTTCACCGGTACCCGCGGGGTCGGCAAGACCACCATCGCGCGGATCCTGGCCAAGTGCCTGAACTGCGAGACCGGGGTCAGTTCCACGCCGTGCGGCGAATGCTCGGTCTGTCGCGAAATCGACGAAGGCCGCTTCGTCGACCTGATCGAAGTGGACGCCGCGAGCCGGACCAAGGTCGAGGATACCCGCGAGTTGCTCGACAACGTGCAGTACTCGCCGACCCGCGGCCGCTACAAGGTCTACCTGATCGACGAAGTGCACATGCTCTCGTCACACAGTTTCAATGCGCTGCTCAAGACCCTCGAGGAGCCGCCGCCGCACGTCAAGTTCCTGCTGGCCACCACCGACCCGCAGAAGTTGCCGGTGACCATCCTCTCGCGCTGCCTGCAGTTCTCCCTGAAGAACATGCCGCCGGAGCGGGTGGTCGAGCACCTGACCCACGTGCTCGGAGCCGAGAACGTGCCCTTCGAGGATGACGCCCTGTGGTTGCTCGGGCGCGCCGCCGACGGCTCGATGCGTGACGCCATGAGCCTGACCGACCAGGCCATCGCCTTCGGCGAGGGCAAGGTGCTGGCCGCAGACGTGCGGGCGATGCTCGGTACCCTCGATCACGGCCAGGTCTATGGCGTGCTCCAGGCCTTGCTGGAGGGCGATGCGCGCGCTCTGCTCGAAGCGGTGCGCCACCTGGCCGAGCAGGGGCCGGACTGGGGCGGCGTGCTTGCCGAAATACTCAACGTGCTGCACCGCGTCGCGATCGCCCAGGCCCTGCCGGAAGCGATCGACAATGGCCAGGGCGACCGCGAGCGGGTGCTGGCCCTGGCCCAGGCGTTGCCGGCGGAAGACGTACAGTTCTATTACCAGATGGGCCTGATCGGCCGCCGCGACCTGCCGCTGGCGCCCGATCCGCGTAGCGGCTTCGAGATGGTGTTGCTGCGGATGCTCGCGTTCCGCCCGGCGGACGCCGACGGCGCGCCGAGGACGCCGCTAAAGGACCTGGGGATCAGCAAGGCCACGACTGATCCCGCCAACTCCCCCGTGGCCGGCGCGGCCTCGCCTGCGCCGGTCGCTGCCGTTGCTGCCGCGCCTGTCGTGGCTGCGCCCGTCGAAGCCCCGGCTGCCCCGGCGGCAGCGCCATCCGCGCCACCGGCGGCGGTCGAGGTGCGCGTCGCGGAAGCGGTTGTCGAAGAGCCCGCCGCCGCGGCAGAGGTCGTCGACTTGCCCTGGGAAGAGCCGGCGCCGAGCCTCGCTGCCGAGCCCGAGCCCGAGCCCGAGCCCGAGCCCGAGCCGCTAGCCGTGGAGGCTCCCTCGGCCCCTCCGGCAGTGGCGGTCGAGGCGGTGGTGGAAACCGTTCTGGAAGCCCTGCCGGCTGCGTTGCCGGTAGCACCTGACGAGCAGGACGAGCAGGACGAGCAGGACGAGCAGGACGACGAGCCACCGCCCGCGGACGACTACTACGAAGTCGACATGGATACCCTGGCCTACCTGGATGCCGCGCCCGAGCCTGACGTGGTCGTGGTGGAGGAGCCGCTGCCGGCGGCGAAGCCGGCCACCGGCCTGGCCGCGGAGTGGCTGGAGCTGTTCCCGCGGCTCGGCCTCGGCGGCCTGACCGCCAGCATCGCTGCCAACTGTACGCTGGTAGCTGCCGACGACGACCAATGGCATCTGCATCTCGATCCGGGCCAGAGCGCGCTGTTCAACGCCACCCAGCAGCGGCGGCTGAACGATGCGCTGAACCAGCACCTGGGGCGCACCCTCAAACTGGAGGTGACCCTGCAGAAGCCTGAGCAGGAGACCCCGGCCCAGGCAGCGGCACGCCGGCGTGCCGAGCGCCAGCGGGCGGCCGAGGCATCGATCGATGCCGACCCGTTGGTCCGGCAGTTGCGCGAGCAGTTCGCCGCGGTGGTCCGTGACGGTACCATCGAACCTTTGGAAGCCAAGGCCTGACCGGCGCTTGGCGCACGCAACAAGACGACATTCGAGGTGAAGAACATGATGAAAGGTGGCATGGCCGGCCTGATGAAGCAGGCGCAGCAGATGCAGGAAAAGATGCAGAAGATGCAGGAAGAGCTGGCCAACGCGGAAGTGACCGGGCAATCCGGCGCCGGTCTGGTCAGCGTGGTGATGACCGGGCGCCACGACGTCAAGCGCGTCAGCCTGGACGACAGCCTGATGCAGGAAGACAAGGAAATCCTCGAAGACCTGATCGCCGCCGCGGTCAACGATGCGGTGCGCAAGATCGAGCAGAACAACCAGGAAAAGATGTCCGGCTTCACCTCGGGCATGCAACTGCCGCCCGGCTTCAAGATGCCCTTCTGATTCTGCGTTCGTGCCGGGTCCGCCTTCTTAGGACGGCGCCCGGCAGCCATTCCCCTCCCTCTATCCGACGAGTCCTGCATGAGTTTCAGCCCGCTGATCCGCCAACTGATCGAGTCCCTGCGCATTCTTCCCGGTGTCGGGCAGAAGTCGGCCCAGCGCATGGCGCTGATGCTGCTGGAGCGCGATCGCAGCGGCGGCCTGAAGCTGGCCCAGGCGTTGACCGCCGCGATGGAAGGGGTCGGTCATTGCCGGCGGTGCCGTACCCTCAGCGAGGAGGAGCTGTGCCCGCAGTGCGCCGACCCGCGACGCGACGACTCGCTGCTCTGCGTGGTGGAAGGCCCTCTGGACGTATTCGCGGTGGAGCAGACCGGCTACCGCGGCCGCTATTTCGTGCTCAAGGGACACCTGTCGCCGCTCGACGGCCTGGGGCCGGAGGCGATCGGCATTCCCGAACTGGAAGCGCGGATCAGGGACGGAGCCTTCAGCGAGGTGATCCTCGCCACCAACCCCACCGTGGAAGGCGAGGCCACCGCCCACTATATCGCCCAGCTACTGGCCGGCCGCGGCCTGACCTTGTCGCGTATCGCCCATGGCGTGCCGCTGGGTGGCGAGCTGGAGCTGGTCGATGGCGGCACCTTGGCCCACGCCCTGGCCGGACGGCGGCCGATCTCCTGAGCTCTGTGCCTCCCGTGTCCGTAGGAAGGGCGGCCTATACGCCCTCGCCGATGGCCAGTTTCCCGTATTGAAAACCAAGCAAGCGCTAGGTAAGTTCTGAGGCTCCCATCAGGAGCCCGGCCATGACTGACTTCCAGCAGTACTTCGACGAGTCCCATCAACTGATCCGGGATTCGGTGCGCCGTTTCGTCGAGCGCGAGGTGTTGCCGCACATCGATGAATGGGAGGAGGCCGAGGAATTTCCCCGTGAACTCTATCTCAAGGCCGGCGCGGCCGGGATCCTCGGCATCGGCTACCCGGAAGCCTACGGCGGCAGTTGCGAAGGCGATCTGTTCGCCAAGGTGGCGGCCAGCGAAGAGCTCATGCGCTGCGGTTCCGGCGGCTTGGTCGCCGGGTTGGGATCGCTGGATATCGGCTTGCCTCCGGTGGTCAAGTGGGCCCGTCCCGAGGTGCGCGAGCGGGTGGTGCCGGCGGTGCTGCGCGGCGAGAAGATCATGGCCCTGGCGGTCACCGAGCCCTCTGGCGGCTCCGACGTGGCCAACCTGAAGACCCGTGCGGTGCGCGATGGCGATCACTATCGCGTCAGCGGCAGCAAGACCTTCATCACCAGCGGCGTGCGCGCGGACTACTACACGGTGGCGGTGCGTACCGGCGGCGAGGGTTTCGCCGGCATCAGCCTGCTGCTGGTGGAGAAGGGCACTGCCGGGTTCAGTGTCGGCCGCAAGCTGAAGAAGATGGGCTGGTGGGCGTCGGATACCGCCGAACTGTTCTTCGACGACTGCCGGGTGCCTGCGGAAAACCTGATCGGCGTGGAGAACGCTGGCTTCGCCTGCATCATGGCCAATTTCCAGAGCGAGCGCCTGGCCCTGGCGGTGATGGCCAACATGACCGCGCAACTGGCTCTGGAGGAGTCGCTGCGCTGGGCGCGCGAGCGAGAAGCGTTCGGCAAGCCGATCGGCAAGTTCCAGGTGCTGCGCCATCGTCTCGCGGAAATGGCCACGCAACTGGAGGTTTCCCGCGAGTTCACCTATCGCCAGGCAGCGAAGATGGCTGCCGGCAAGAGCGTGATCAAGGAGATATCGATGGCCAAGAACTTCGCTACCGATGTCGCCGATCGCCTGACCTATGATGCCGTGCAGGTGCTCGGCGGCATGGGCTACATGCGCGAAAGCCTGGTGGAGCGGCTGTATCGCGACAACCGGATTCTCTCCATCGGCGGCGGTTCGCGGGAAATCATGAACGAGATCATCGGCAAGCAGATGGGGTTGTAGGGCCGCGTTCTATCAGGTGAAGTCCAGGTCGTAATGCGCCTGGCCACAGTGCAGGCAGTCGAAGCGGTAGATGGCCGGATTGCCGCCGGGCGTATAGGCGTCGACGAGGCGTTGCCAGGTGCTAGCCGGCCAGGCGAAATCGGCGAAGCGCTGCGCCAGGCCCTCGGCTCCCAGTTGCCCGATTTCCTCACGCCCCGCGTCGCCGCGAAAGGCGCAGGCATCCTCGCAGCAAACCAGCCAGCGCTCCTGCTGCCAGGAGGCGTAGCCGGGCGTGCGCTCGCAGACTTCGGTGACGATATTCGCGGCGACGCCGGCGTCGAGCAGCGGATAATCGTCGGAAAAGCTCGCTTCGTAGCGGGCGGCCGCGCTGCCGTCGGCTATGCACCAGGGGCAAAGGCTGCCGGGCGGTAACTCGTGGCGGGAATAGGGCGAACCGGTGTAGACGTAGCCACGAGCCTTGCCACAGCACTGGCAGGTGGCGGCGGAAGCCTCGATGCTGCCGCTGGCGAGCGGTTCGGGATGGTAGCGGAAGTGCGGAAGGGGAGGGTTCATGACGGCCGTGCCCTGGAGACTGGCTGTCGAGTATGACGTGCCGGGCAGCCTAGCGGCTACCCGGCG
>NZ_KV828484.1:31452-47437 GCF_001836405.1 Pseudomonas sp. HMSC057H01
GCAGCCTAGCGGCTACCCGGCGGGCCTGTTCACTCGCTGGCTTCGCGGGCGCCCTGGGGGCTCTTCGGGCGCGGCGCGAAGCGCGCTGCCAGGCGCATGCTGGCGGTGACCACGCGCTGGTAGAGCACTGGCGCCAGGCGCAGCATCACGTCGATCGCGTGGGCGTCGGCGCCGATCAGGATGCGCCGGCTGTCGCGCTGCACGCCGCGCAGGATGACCTGGGCGGCCTTCTCCGGGGTGGTCCGCAGCAACTGGTCGTTGAATTGCTGGCGAGCCTTGTCGGCAGCTTGGCCGGTGACCTTGGCCATGCTCTCGTTCATTCGCGCGGTCTTGGCGATGTTGGTCTTGATCCCGCCGGGATGCACGCAACTGGCGGAGACGCCGGAGTCCTCCATGTCCAGTTCCTGGCGCAACGACTCGGTGAAGCCACGCACTGCGTACTTGGTGGCGTTGTAGGCGCTCATGCCGGGCTGGGCGAACAGCCCGAAGACGCTGGAGACATTGACCACGTGGCCGTTGCCGGAGGCCTTCAGGTGCGGAAGGAACGCCTTGGTGCCGTTCACCACGCCCCAGAAGTTGATGTTCATGATCCACTCGTATTCCGAGTAGTCGCTGCCTTCCACGGTACCGGCGTGGGCGACGCCCGCGTTGTTGAAGATCAGGTTCACCCGGCCATGTTCGCTGGCTGCCTTGTCGGCCCAGGCCTGCACCTGCTCGCGGTCGGCCACGTCGACGACCGCGGTGGAGACGCGTACCCCGCTGCTGGCGAGCAATTGGCGGGTTTCCTCGAGAGCTGCGGCATTGACGTCGGCCAGGGCCAGATGGCAACCCTGCCTGCCCAGCTCCACGGCCAGGGCGCGACCGATGCCCGAGCCTGCGCCGGTGATGGCGGCGACTTTGTTTTCGAACGACTTCATGCGGGTACCCCTTCGGCCTGTTGGCGGGCTTCGTTGCTCAGGGCGGCGAGCGGTGTCGTGGTGAGGTGGTAGGCGGAGGCGTCGAACTGCCGGGTCAGGGCACGGAAGCGCCAGGTGAATCCCGGCCACAGGGTGCAGTTGCGGCCGCTGACCGGATGCAGGTACCAGCTCTTGCAACCGCCCACGCTCCAGACGCTGCGGTCCAGCTTGCGCTGGAGGTATTCGTTGTAGCGTTCCTGCACCGGGGCCTTGACCTCGAGACTGAGCAGTTCGCGGCGCTTCATCAGCTTCAGCGCATCGAGGACGTAGGCGATCTGCGACTCGATCATGTAGACCATCGAGTTGTGGCCGAGGCCGGTGTTCGGTCCCATCAGGAAGAACAGGTTGGGGAAGCCGGCGGTGGTAGTGCCCTTGTAGGCTTCCGGGCCCTTGGTCCAGCTGTCCAGCAGGTCGCGGCCGTCGCGACCGAATACCACTCCGCGGGGGATAGGGTCGTTGGCGGTGAAGCCGGTACCGAAGATGATCGCGTCGACCTCGCGTTCCCGGCCGTTGCCGTCGACGATTCCGTTGGCGGTGACGGCGCGGATGCCTTCGGTGATCACCGTGGAATTGGCGGCAGCCAGGGCCGGATAGTAGTTGTGCGACATGAGGATGCGCTTGCAGCCGATGGTGTAGTCCGGCGTGACCTTGCGGCGCAGTTCCGGATCCTTGATCTGCTTGTGGATGTGGCGGATCGCCAGGCGCTGCACCAGCTTCATCACCTGCGGGGCGAAGGTGAAGCCCAGCACCCGCCCTTCGAGCAGGCTGTAGAGGCCGCCGCGCCAGAGCTTTTGCACCAGCGGGAAGCGCCGGAAGCGCCGGCGCTCGGTTTCGCTGATCGCCCGGTCGGGTTTGGGCAGGATCCATGGCGGAGTGCGCTGGTAGAGATCGAGCGCGGCCACCAGCGGCTGGATCTCCGGGACGAACTGGATCGCCGAGGCGCCGGTGCCGATCACCGCCACGCGCTTGCCCTTGAGGTCGTAGTCATGGTCCCACTGCTGGGAATGGAAGACCTTGCCCTGGAAGTTCTCCAGGCCATCGAGGCGCGGATAGGCCGGGGTGGACAGGCCGCCCATACCGGAAACCACGGCGTTCGCGGTGTAATGGTTGCCCTGGGCGTCATGCAGGTGCCAGAGGCTTTGCCGCTCGTCCCAGGCCAGTTTGCCGATCTCGGTGTTCAGCAGGGTCTTTTCCTGCAAGCGGTATTTTTCCCAGCACTTCTCCAGATAGGCGCGGATTTCCGGCTGGCGGGCGAACATCCGCGTCCACTCCGGGTTCGCTTCGAAGGAGAAGGAATAGACGTGGGATTGCACGTCGCAGGCGCAGCCAGGGTAGTTGTTGACTCTCCAGGTGCCGCCGACGCCGGCGTCCTTTTCGAAGATCAGGAAGTCGTCCTCGCCTTCCTGGCGGAGACGGATCGCCATCCCCAGCCCGGAGAAACCGGTGCCGATGATGGCGACCTTGCAGTGCCGGGCGGCGGCAGGGGTGGGTTGGGTACTCATGGCCAAGCTCCTGTTATGATTGTTTGCTGGCGTATACACTCGTCTACCTGCGAATGTAGACATCTGTATACTTCAGGGTCAAGCCAACCTTAGGTAGGGTCGGGGCGGCGCAACGGCCGAACCTGTGGCGCATGGAAACAACCAGGTGGAACAGAGCGATATGAACGAAACGAAGGACAGGGTTGCCGACGCTCCCGGCAAACGCGCCTTGCTGGAGGCGGCCTTGCGCCTGGGCAGCAGCAGCCGCAGCCTGGGGGCCATCGGCTTGCGCGAGCTGGCGCGCGAGGCGGGCCTGAATCCGAACACCTTCTATCGGCATTTCCGCGATATCGACGATCTTGGCCTGACCATGATCCGCGACATCTCTACCCAGCTGCGCCAGCCGCTGCGCCAGCTTCGCCGCGAGGCCGCGACCCGTGCGGCGCCTTGTGCCAGGCCGCAGACGACACCGTTCGGCCTGGACCTGGAAAGGGGGCGGCGGGTCTGCCGGGAGACGGTGCGGCTGTTCTTCGACTTCGTGGAGAGCAATCCCGCCGCGTTCATCGTCGGCGTGCGCGAACTGCATGGGGCTTCGCCGGTGCTGCGTGGTGCCCTGCGTCAGATCATGGATGAGTTCGCCGAGGACATGTCGGAGGACATCATCGAATTCAGGTTGTTGCCGGCGGTGAGCGAGGCGACCATCCGCCGCCTCTCCAGCCTGATCGGCCGCCAGCTGTTTCAGTTGTCGCTGGACTATATCGGCCAGCCGGAGCGGCGTCGGGAAATCTGCGCCCTGGGCGAGGAACAGATACTGCTGTTGTTCACCGGCGCCGCGGTCCTGCAGATGATGGGCGTTTCGTTGGACGCCGAGGCGTCAGGCCAGCTTGAGCAGGCTCATGCCGACCAGCAGCAGCAACAGGCCGAGCCAGCCGCGCCAGGCCAGGCGCTGGCCGAACAGCGCCCAGCCCATGGCGACGGTGGCGAGGATACCGAAGCCGCCCCAGATCGCATAGGCGAGTGACAGCTCGATGTCCTTCACCGCCTGCGCCAGCGCGGTGAAGGCGGCCATCACGCAGAGGATCGAGGCGATCCCGAGGCCGCGCCTGCGGAAACCGTCGGAGTATTTCAACAGCAGGTTGGCGACGACCTCGAGGGCGATCGCCAGGCCGAGCCAGGCGAAGGGAATCCAGTTCAGGGTCAGCATGTGACGGCCTCCCCACGGGGCTGCGCCGGCGTGCCGCTGGCGTTGCGGGTGCCGGACTTGATCAGCAGGATGCCGGCGATCATCACGCCGAGGCCGACGGCCTTGTACAGGCCGATGCTTTCGCCCAGCCAGGCGACGCTGACCGCCGTGATCAGGACGATGCCAATGCCTTCCCAAAGGGCGTAGGCGACTCCGACGGGGACACGCTTGACCGCCAGGGCGAGGAAGAAATAGGACAGGCCGATCATCCCGTACATCAGCAGCATGCCTGCGACAGGGGCGTGGGTGGCGGCCAGTTTCATCGAGGTGGTGCCGATCACTTCGGCGCCGATAGCCAGTAACAGATAGATCCAGGAACGCATGTTGCCCTCCCATGGGCACCGCGGAATGGAGGCCGCGGCCAAAGATGACGAAGAGCGGTGGCGAGGGGCGGGAAAGACCCCGAAGCGCAGGGGCGGTCGCCACCGACAGCAGGTGTCGAGGGAGGGAGCTAGAGGTCGCCGGTCCAGTGACGCTCGCGGGAGACCAGACGGGAAGTGGGGAGAGGTAATGCCTTAGTGTTCAACATAATGAACATGATATTACCTCAGGGCATCGTAAAAAGCCAATCGATAGGAATTGACTAATTATTTCCTCCGTAAAATGGCGGATTCAGGAACGGTAGTCGAAACGGAGGCTTTTCCGTGTGCAATATCCTGTTCTTCTCTCGAATAAGAAACGCCAGGCGGGGCCTGGCGTCGGGGGCGGAGCGGCACTGGCGGAGGCGGGCTTCAATCGGCGAAGGCCAGTTTGTCCTTCCAGTATTTCTCCAGTTTCGCGGTGTCGTGGTCGCTGGGGTGGAAGCCCGGCCGGTAGTAGTCCAGGTAGGGCAGCAGCAGGCGGGTGAAGAAGCCCTTGCGCAGGCCGAACAGGGTGCCCAGGCCATGCTTCCAGGAGCGCCAGTTGAACAATTGGCCGTCCTTGCGTAGCAGGTCGAGCTGGAACCAGCCGATGACGCCGAAGAACATCAGGGTGGTCAGCATCATCACCAGAACCCGGGTGAAGTAGCCGCCGTAGACTTTCTGGTACACATCGTAGGCGACATTCTTGTGTTCGTTCTCCTCGATGGCATGCCACATCCACAGCTTGTACATCTTCGGCGACTGCATCTGGATGGTCAGGTCTTCGCGCTTGAGCAACTGCGCGGCCATGGTCGCGGTGAAATGCTCGAGGGCGCAGGTGATCGCCAACTGGTGTTTCCTGGTGGTGACCTTGCTGACGTTTTCCAGCAGGACCTTGATCCGCAGTTCGAGGCACTCCAGGTCGACCCCGTGCTCCTCGGCATATTCGTTGTAGGCGGCATGCTCCTTCGAGTGCATCGCCTCCTGGCCGATGAAGGCGCTGACGTCCTTCTTCAGTTGCGGATCCTCCAGGCGGTCGCGCACCGCGCGCACGCTATCGACGAAGAATTTTTCGCCGTAGGGGAAGAGCGAGGACAGGTTGTTCATGAACTGGGTCATGAAGGGTTGGCCGTCCCACCAGTACTTCGGGGTTTCGCTGAAGCTGAAATCCATCCGCCGCACGGGGAAATTGGCGCGAACCGGGGAGGCGGTGCCAGTGGCAGTCATGGCTAACTCCTTTTGTTGTTCTGGGGAGGGGAAACGCGCAGGTTTCCTCGGGTTCCCTATGGCGAGCTCGCTATAACACCTCTGAATGTGTCATTAGCTGATGTAATTATTGCAGGATTGTCCAACAGCGGGAGGTCATTCCTGGCCATTTCGAAGTCATTAATGGCCAGGTCGGCTCGACCAGACGGAAGATGGGGCGCAAGGAGCGAACGCGGGGCGCCAGGGCGCGCCCCGGCGTATCAACGCTCGTCGAGAGCGAACGCGGTGAGACTGAAGGTGGAGATGCCGGCGTCCTGCAGGCGAGTGGAGCCGCCGAGTTCCGGCAGGTCGATGATCGCCGCGGCCTCGAAGACCCTGGCCCCGAGGCGTCGTACCAGGCTCGCGGCCGCCAGCAGGGTCCCGCCGGTGGCGATGAGGTCGTCGAAGATCAGTACGCTGTCGCCTTCGCAGAGGCTGTCGGCATGTACTTCGAGGAAGGCCTCGCCGTATTCGGTCTGGTAGCCCTCGGCGAGTACGTCGGCGGGTAGCTTGCCCTGCTTGCGGAACAGGACCAGCGGCTTGTTCAGCGCATAGGCCACCGCCGAGCCGATGAGGAAGCCGCGGGCATCCATGGCGCCGATGTGGCTGAAATCGGCCTCGATGTAGCGCTGGACGAAGCTGTCCACGGTCATGCGCAGCGCGCGTGGCGACTGGAACAGCGGGGTGATGTCGCGGAACACCACGCCGGGCTTGGGAAAGTCCGGCACGGCGCGGATCTGCGACTTGAGGGTGAACTCGTCGAAAATCATGGAAGATCCTGGGCTGGGCGTTTTTCGGGGCCCATCATACAACGGGCCCGCGCTGAGGCGGGCCCGTTGGCGGTTCGCAGGCGCTTCAGCCTTCCAGCTGGCCGCCGGCGAGGGCGCACAGCTCGATGGAGTCGAGGATGTGCACTTCCTTGCCTTCCGCGCTGATCAGGCCGTTCTGCTGGAAGCGGGTGAAGACCCGCGACACGGTTTCTACGGCCAGGCCGAGATAGTTGCCGATCTCGTTGCGCGACATGGCCAGGCGGAACTGCTGGGCGGAGAAGCCACGGGCACGGAAGCGCGCCGACAGGTTGACCAGGAAGGTGGCGATGCGCTCGTCGGCAGTCTTCTTCGACAGCAGCAGCATCATCTGCTGGTCATCGCGGATTTCCCGGCTCATCAGGCGCATCAGTTGGCGGCGCAGTTGCGGCAGCTGCTCGGACAGTTCGTCCAGGCGCTCGAAGGGAATCTCGCAGACCGAGGTGGTTTCCAGGGCCTGGGCGGATACCGGATAGGTCTCGGTATCCATCCCGGACAGGCCGACCAGCTCGCTGGGCAGGTGGAAGCCGGTGATCTGCTCTTCGCCGGCATCGGTGATGCTGAAGGTTTTCAGGGCGCCGGAGCGCACGGCAAAGACCGAGCCGAAAGGATCGCCCTGGCGGAACAGGAATTCGCCTTTCTTCAGGGGACGACCGCGCTTGACGATCTCGTCCAGCGAATCCATGTCTTCCACGGTCAGCGACAGGGGGAGGCACAGCGGGGCCAGACTGCAATCCTTGCAGTGTGCTTGGGGCAGTGCGCGCACCTTGATGGTTTCGGCCATTGAGGGGTCCTTGCTAGGTTAAAGGCACAACAGGAGTAAGGGTAACGCAGCCGCGATGCGGGTGCCAGCCATAGGTCTGGCAACGATCATTTCTGACAGGCCGATGGCGTTTCCAATCAGTGACTTGCGTCAAACAACTGCGACTACCTGTCGCACCCTGTCAAGGGGCGACGAAAAGGGGGCTCAAGTTCGCGACGCGTGGGCCGATCCAATGGAAGAATTCCATTTTTCCCGGAGTGACTGGAATGTTGACCCTCAGTGGCTGGATCACCACCCAGGTGCCGCCCTCGTCGCGCGCCGCCGCGGATGCCAAGGCCGCGCGGACCGGCACCGCCGAGCAGGCGGAAGACCCGGCCGCCGGTACCGACGCCGCCGATCAGCATGTACGGCTTTCCCAGGCAGGGCGCGAGCTGGCCGCCACCATGGGGGTGCCGGTGGAGGAGGAGGACGAGGATATCCCGCAGGAGTTGCGGCCGATGGTGAAGATGATCCGCGAGTTGAAGAAGAAGATCGAAGAGAAGCTCAGGGAGCTGCAGGAGGCCATGAGGTCGTCCGATCCGGGGGCGAAGGAGGCTCGCGTGCCTGAGTTGCAGAAGGAGTTGCAACAACTCAACTCCGCCCTGCAGACGGCAACGGCAGCGATGGCATCGGCCATCAAGGAGATGGGTATCAGCGACCCGGCGCTGATCATGAGGGTCATGGGCAGCCGGTAGAAGGGGCGGGGATTCACCGCCCTGTCGTGCGGGCAGGGCGGTGCGCTTTCAGATCACCCGGGAGAAGCGCTGCCGGTTGAGGCTGGGCAGGTAGCGGTCGAACAGCATGCAGATCGAACGCACCAGCAGACGCCCGGAGGAGGTGATGTCGATGCCCTTGGCGTCCAGGCGGATCAGGCCGTCGGCGGCGAAGCGTTCGAGGTCGGGCCACAGCTCGGCGAAGTAGCTGCGGAAGTCGATGCCGAACTCCGTCTCGATATCCTCGAAGGCCAGTTCAAAGTGGCAGATCAGTTGCTGGATCACCGCGCGCCGCACCCGGTCGTCGCTGTTGCAGTGCAGGCCGCGACGGATCGCCAACTGGCCGTTGTCGAGGCTGGTCTGGTAGTCGTTGATGTCGCTGCTGTTCTGGCTGTAGAGGTCGCCGATCTGGCTGATCGCCGAGACCCCGAGACCTACCAGGTCACAGTGCCCGTGCGTGGTGTAGCCCTGGAAATTGCGTTGCAGGGTGCCGTCTTCCTGGGCGCTGGCCAGCTCGTCGTCGGGCAGGGCGAAGTGATCCATGCCGATATAGCGGTAGCCCGCCGCGGCGAGTTGCTCGGTGGTGCGCTGGAGCATTTCCAGCTTCTGGCCCGGGCTCGGCAGGTCGTCGGCGTTGATCCGCCGCTGCGGCATGAAACGCTCGGGCAGGTGGGCGTAGTTGAACACCGAGAGGCGATCCGGCTGTAGCGCGATCACTTCGTCGACCGTGCGGGCGAAGCTGTCCGGCGTCTGTTTCGGCAGTCCGTAGATCAGGTCGAGGTTGATCGAGCGGTACTGCAGGGTGCGCGCGGCCTCGACGATGGTACGGGTCTCCTCCGGGGTCTGCATGCGGTTGACCGCCTTCTGCACCTCCATGTCGAAGTCCTGTACGCCGAGGCTGACGCGGTTGAAACCGAGTTCGCGGAGCAGGCCCATGGTCGACCAGTCGGCCTCGCGTGGGTCGATCTCGATGCCGTAGTCGCCCGAATCGTCGTCCAGCAGGTTGAGGTGGGTGCGCAATTGCGACATGAGTTCGCGCAACTGGCCGGGACTGAGGAAGGTCGGGGTTCCGCCACCGAAGTGCAGTTGCTCGACCACCTGCTCGCGGGAGAGGTGGCGGCTGACGATCTCGATCTCGCGGACCAGGCGCGCGAGGTACGGCGCGCTGCGCCCGCGATCCTTGGTGATCACCTTGTTGCAGGCGCAGTAGTAGCAGATGTTGGCGCAGAACGGGATGTGCACGTAGAGCGACAGGGGGTGTCCGGCCTTCCGGCTGTCGCGCAGGGCGTGCAACTGGTCGAACGGGCCGATGCCTTCGTGGAACTGCACGGCGGTCGGATAGGAGGTGTAACGCGGGCCGGAAAGGTCGTAGCGCCGAATCAGGTCAGCGTCCCAGCGAATGGTGTCGAGCATGCCAGAGATCCCCAGTTGGCGAGCTTTAGTCGGGAAGTCTAGGGATTGCGCCGGGAAGGCCTGTTGATTTGTATCAAGCGGGTGAATGTATACAGGATGTGTCGCCCGATGTTGGGACGGGCGTCCGTCAATGCCCCATCAGCCAGGCCTGGTGCGGTCCTGGGAGGGTCCAGAGGCCGAAGAGGATGACCATCAGGCCGCCCACGATGCGTACGCCGCGACGGCGCAGCAGGGCGGTCACCCGTTCGGCGGCCATGCCGGTGGCCAGCAGAACCGGCCAGGTGCCGAGGCCGAACGCCAGCATCAGCAGCGCGCTGTCCAGTGCCGATCCCTGGCTGGTGGCCCAGAGCAGGGTGCTGTAGACCAGCCCGCAGGGCAGCCAGCCCCAGATCGCTCCGAGCAGCAGGGCCCGTGGCAGGCTGGAGACCGGCAGCAGGCGCCGGGCGAAGGGTTCCAGGTGGCGCCAGAGGCCGCGACCGAGCGCCTCGACGCGGGTCAGGCCGCTCCACCAGCCGGCCAGGTAGAGTCCCATGGCGATCAGCAGCAGCCCGGCGACCACCCGCAGCGCGCCGGCCAACGGGGTGCGCGCCACCGCCCAGCCGGCCAGGCCGAGCAGCAGGCCGGCGCAGGCGTAGCTGAGGATGCGGCCGAGGTTGTAGGCCAGCAGCAGGCGCAGACGACGGCCGCGCTGTTCGGCGGGAATGGCCAGGGTCAGGGCGCCCATCAGGCCGCCGCACATGCCCAGGCAGTGGCCTCCCCCGAGCAGGCCGAGGATCAGCGCGGAAACCAGCAACGGCGCCAGTTCAGCCACGCGGTCGGTCCTCGGGTTTCGACGGCTTCTCCGCTTCGTCGACGCCGGCCTGGTGCTTCGGGTCTTCGTCGTCGAAGAGAATGCTGTGGGCGGGGCCGTCGAGATCGTCGTACTGGCCGCTGTCCACCGCCCAGAAGAACACGTAGATGGCGATGGCGACGATGACGATCGCGACGGGGATCAGGATGTAGAGCGCGGCCATACGGACCTCGGCGAAGGGATTCGGGTCAGCCGCAGGGCGTTGACCACCACCAGCAGCGAACTGACCGACATGCCGATCGCCGCCCAGCCCGGGGTGATCCAGCCGAGCGCGGCGAAGGGCAGGACCAGGCCATTGTACAGGCTGGCCCAGGCCAGGTTCTCGATGATGATATGGCGGGTGCGGCGCGCCAGCCGGAAAGCCTGCACCAGGCTGTCCAGGCGGTTGGACAGGAGCACCGCGTCGGCGCTGGTCTTGGCCAGGTCGGTGGCGCTGCCCATGGCGACGCTGATGTCGGCACCGGCGAGCACCGGTACGTCGTTGACTCCGTCGCCGAGCATCAGCACCCGGCGGCCCTCGCCGTGCAGGCGTTCGAGCATGGCCAGCTTGTCGTCCGGGGTCAGGCCGCCGCGGGCTTCGTCGATGCCCAGTTCGGCAGCGACGCTGGCGACCATCGGCGAGGCGTCGCCGGATAGCAGGAGGGTGCGCCAGCCGCGCGCCTTGCAGGCGGCGAGCAGGGCGGGGGCGTCGCTGCGCAGGCGGTCGTCGAGACCGAACCAGGCCAGCGGTCCCTGCTCGTCGCCGAGCAGCAGCCACTGTCCGGAGTCGCCGGGCATCGCGGGCGTGGCGCTGCCGCCCAGGTTGCTGACGAAGGCGGCCTGGCCGATGCGCAGGCGGCGGCCTTCCACCAGGCCTTCGAGGCCCAGTCCCGGATGGCTTGCGACGCTGTCGGCGGCCTCCGGCGCACGGCCGAAGGCGCGGGCGATGGGGTGTTCGGAACGGTTCTCGAGGGCGGCGGCGAGGGCCAGGCAGCGATCCGCGTCGAGATCGCGCAGGGGTAGCACCTGCTTGAGCGTCAGGCGGCCTTCGGTGAGGGTGCCGGTCTTGTCGAAGATTACCGTGTCGATGTGGTTCAGCCCTTCCAGCACGTGCCCGCGCGTGATCAGCAGGCCGAGCTTGTGCAGGCTGCCGGTGGCCGCGGTGAGCGCGGTGGGCGTGGCCAGCGACAGGGCGCAGGGGCAGGTGGCGACCAGCAGCGACAGCACCACCCAGAAGGCGCGCTGGTGGTCGACCTGCCACCACAGCGCGCCGACCGCTGCGGCGACCAGCAGGACGATGAGCAGGAACCACTGCGCCACCTTGTCGGCCAGTTCCGCCAGGCGCGGCTTGTCCGCCTGGGCGCGTTCCAGCAGGCGGACGATGGCCGACAGGCGGCTGTCGTCGCCAAGGGCGCCGACCTCGACGGTCAGCGGCCCCTCGACGTTCAGGGTACCGCCGGTGACGGTGTCGCCGGCCTGGCGTGGATGGGGCAGGTACTCGCCGGTGAGCAGCGACTCGTCGACGCTGGACTGGCCGTCGAGGATCACTCCGTCGGCCGGCAGCACGGCGCCTGGCGGTACCAGCACGCGGTCGCCGACGCGCAGTTCGCTGAGCAGGATGCGCTCGCCCTGGTTGGCGGCGTCCAGGCGCAGGCAGGACGCCGGCAGCAGGTTGACCAGTTGCGCGGTGGAGGCGGCGGTGCGCTCCCGCGCGCGGCGTTCGAGGTAGCGGCCGGCGAGGAGGAACAGGGCGAACATGCCGACCGCGTCGAAATACAGCTCGCCCTGGCCGGTGATCGTCGACCAGATGCCGGCGACGTAGGCGCCGCCGATCGCCAGCGACACCGAGACGTCCATGGTCAGGTGGCGGGTGCGCAGGTCGCGCAGGGCGCCACGGAAGAACTGGCCGCAGCAGTAGAAGACGATCGGCGTGGTGAGGATCAGGCTGACCCAGCGCAGGATGCGGTCCATGCCGGCGGAAAGGTCGAGGTTGAATTCCGGCCAGGTCGCCATCACCGCCATCATCACCTGGATCCACAGCAGCCCGGCGACACCGAGCTGGCGCAGGGCGCGGCGGTTCTCCATGGCCAGGCGCTCGGTGGCGTGGTCGGGTTGGTAGGGATGGCCGGCATAGCCGATCTGGCGCAGTTCGCCGAGCAACTGGCTGAGCGGCAACTGGCTGTCCTGCCAGCGCACGTGCAGGCGATGGTTGGACAGGTTGAGCCGCGCCTCGGCCACGCCAGGCAACTGGCGCAGGTGCTTCTCGATCAGCCAGCCGCAGGCGGCGCAACTGATGCCTTCGATCATCAGGCTGGTTTCCGCCAGCTCGCCCTCATGGCGGACGAAGCCGCCCTGTACGTCCGGGCGGTCGTAGAGCTGCAACTCTTCGCTGAGCGCCTTGGGCAAGGCCTCGGGGTTGGCGGCGTTTTCGCTGCGGTGCCGGTAGTAGCTTTCCAGGCCGCCGGCGACGATGGCCTCGGCCACCGCCTGGCAGCCCGGACAGCACATGGCCCGCGTCTCGCCGAGCACGCGGGCCTCGAAGCGGCTGCCGGCGGGGACCGGCAAGCCGCAGTGGTAGCAGGGCAGGGGGGCGCTCATGGGCGCTTCGCTTCTGCTCCCTGGAGCGGTTCGTCACCCAGCTCCATGACCACGGTCGGCGATACCACCTCTTCCTCGAACAGGCGCCACTGGCCGCTGCCTTCCTGGCCGAGCAGTTCGACGAAGCGACGGCCCTCGACGGCGTCGGTCAGTTGCCCGACGTAGCGCTCGCGGTCGGAGTTGCTGCGCAGCAGCTCCACGCGGCGGTCCTTCTCCGGCTGGGTCGGCGAGATCAGGTTGAGGGTGAGTTGCTCCGGACGGCTGTTGCCGGTCAGTCGCACTTCGACTTCGCCGGTCAGGTCGTCGACCTTGACCTTGGCGTGCACTTGCAGGCGTACGGCCAGGTTCTCGCGTTCCAGGGAGCGGTTGATGCCCTTGCCGGCCTCGTAGTAGTTGTCGGTGACCAGGGTGTCCTGGTTGCGCACCGCGATGGTGACCAGGCTCAGCCCGAGCACCACCGAGGTCGCCAGGAGGGCCACGATGAACCAGGCCCAGAAGTGTTTGTACCAGGGTTGAGGGTGGGTCTCGGACTGCATGCTCAAGTTACTCAACGGGTGCGTGGGCCAATGAAGCGACTCTTCGCTTCTTTATGGATGCTCGGGTCGTCGGCCGACTCGATGGTGAAGACGATCTCGTTGGTGGTCGAAGGCAGCTTCTCCGGCTCGATGGACAGTTCCATCGGCAGGTTGAGGATGTCGCCCGCCGCCACCTTCAGCTCGCGCCGGCCTTCCAGGGTCAGGCCTTCGAGGCCCTTGGCGCCGAGGATGTAGGTGTGGTCCTGCTGATCCTTGTTCATGATCTTCAGGCTGTACACGTTCTCGATGCGGCCGAGTTCGTTCTCGCGGTAGAGCACGCGGTCCTTGCTGACGTCGAAGCCGACCAGCGGACGCAGGACCACCGCGGTGATCAGGGCGGAGATCATCAGCACCAGGGCGATGGCGTAGCCGATCAGGCGCGGCCGGGCCAGGTGGGTCTTCTGGCCGTTGAGGTTGTGCTCGGTGGTGTAGCTGATCAGCCCTTTCGGGTAGTTCATCTTCTCCATGATGCTGTCGCAGGCGTCGATGCACGCGGCGCAGCCGATGCACTCGATCTGCAGGCCGTCGCGGATGTCGATGCCGGTCGGGCAGACCTGCACGCACATCGTGCAGTCGATGCAGTCGCCCAGGCCCTGGGCCTTGTAGTCGAGGGACTTCTTGCGCGGGCCGCGCTTCTCGCCACGACGCGGATCGTAGGAGACGATCAGGGTGTCCTTGTCGAACATCACGCTCTGGAAGCGCGCGTAGGGGCACATGTAGATGCACACCTGCTCGCGCAGCCAGCCGGCGTTGCCGTAGGTGGCCAGGGTGAAGAAGCCGACCCAGAAGTAGGCCCAGCCGTCGGCCTGGCCGGTGAGCAGCTCGGGAATCAGCTCGCGGATCGGCGAGAAGTAGCCGACGAAGGTCAGGCCGGTGACCAGGCCGATCAGCAGCCACAGGCTGTGCTTGGCGGTCTTGCGCAGCAGCTTGTTGCCGCTCATCGGGGCCTTGTCCAGCTTGATGCGCTGGTTGCGGTCGCCTTCGGTGACCTTCTCGCACCACATGTAGATCCAGGTCCATACGCTCTGCGGGCAGGTATAGCCGCACCAGACGCGGCCGGCGAACACGGTGATGAAGAACAGGCCGAAGGCGCAGACGATCAGCAGCCAGGACAGCAGCATGAAGTCCTGCGGCCAGAAGGTGGCGCCGAAGATGTAGAACTTGCGCTCGGGCAGGTCCCACCAGACGGCCTGGCGACCGCTCCAGTTGAGCCAGACGGTTCCGAAGTAGAGGAGGAAGAGCGCCGCACCGCCCACCATGCGCAGTCGGCGGAAGATACCGGTGAAGGCCCGGGTGTAGATCTTCTCGCGCTTGGCGTAGAGATCGTTGTTATTGGTGTCGCCCTTGGCAGGCGGGGTGACGTCTTGAACGGGAATCTGTTTGCTCATCAGTGCGTACCACGGCAGTGGGGGGCGCCCGGCCGGTACATGCCGACAGGGTCAGAAAATAGTTGCACGCCTACTGATTATACGCCTGATCTATCAGGCTTTTTGCGGTAACTGTGCGACTTTTGGTCGCGTATTGTCCCATTCGCGCTTTTCTTTTGCACAAAATAAAACGGCGCCGGGGTTGCCGGCGCCGTCTGGGTCGTGGGGGAGGGGAGCGCTTATTCGGCGCTCTTCTCGCCGTGCGACAGGCTGTATACGTAGGCGGCCAGCAGGTGCACCTTGTCGTTGCCCAGGTGTTCCTGTTGCGCCGGCATCACGCCCTGGCGACCGTAGCGGATGGTCTGCTGCAGTTGCGCGAAGCTGGAGCCGTAGATGAACGCGCCGGGGTGGGTCAGATCGGGAGCGCCCATCGCTGGGGTGCCCTTGCCTTCCGGACCGTGGCAGGCGACGCAGGTGGTGGCGAAGACCTGCTTGCCGGCCTCGATGTCTGCCTTGGCGCCTTCCGGCAGCTTGCGGCCATCCATCTGGGTGAGGACGAAAGCGGCGACGTTCTTCACGCCTTCCTCGCCGATCACTTCACCCCAGGCCGGCATGGCGGCGTGGCGGCCAGCCATGATGGTGGTCTTGATGGTTTCCGGCTCGCCGCCCCAGCGCCAGTCGGCGTCGGTCAGGTTGGGGAAGCCGTAGGCGCCCTTGGCGTCGGAGCCGTGGCAGATCGAGCAGTTGGAGGCGAACAGGCGACCGCCCATTTTCACCGCCTGCGGATCCTTGGCGACTTCCTCGATGGGCATCGCGGCGAACTTGGCGAAGATCGGGCCGTATTTCTCGTCGGCCTTGGCCATTTCCTTTTCCCACTGGTGGACGCCGGTCCAGCCTTTTTCCTTGTCGGCGAATTCGTCGGCGGACTGGTAGCCCGGCATCAGGCCTTTCCAGGTGCCCAGGCCCGGGTACAGGGCCAGGTAGCCCACGGCGAACACCAGGGTGCCGACGAACAGCATGAACCACCACTTCGGCAGCGGGTTGTCGTACTCCTCGATGCCGTCGTAGGAGTGGCCCACGGTCTCGTCGGTGGTGCTGCTGCGCTGGCCCTTGCGGGTGGCGAAGATCAGCCAGGTCAGCGCCAGCAGGGTGCCGAGGGTGAGAGCTGTAATGTACAGACTCCAGAAGGTCGTCATTCTTTGTTACTCCTAGAAGCTTGCTCGACGTGCTTTTTGGCTTCGGGATCGTCTGCGAAGGGCAGCATCGTCGCTTCGTCGAAGCTCTTCTTGCGCTTGCCGCTGTAGGCCCAGATCACCAGGCCGATGAAGGCGACCATGATCACCACGGTGCCCAGTCCACGCAGAGTCCCGATATCCATCACACTCACCGTTTGCTCTTGATAGAGGTTCCCAGGCCTTGAAGGAACGCCACCAGGGCGTCCATCTCGGTCTTGCCCTTCACGGCTTCACGTGCACCGGCGATGTCCTCGTCGGTGTAAGGCACGCCCAGCTTGCGCAGGACTTCCATCTTGGTGGCGGTGTCCTTGCCATCAAGCTTGTTCTCTACCAGCCACGGGTAGGCAGGCATCTTCGACTCGGGCACCACGTTGCGCGGGT
>NZ_KV828484.1:47537-48384 GCF_001836405.1 Pseudomonas sp. HMSC057H01
CATCTTCGACTCGGGCACCACGTTGCGCGGGTTGTACAGGTGCGCGCGGTGCCAGTCGTCGGAGTAACGGCCGCCGACGCGGGCCAGGTCCGGGCCGGTACGCTTGGAACCCCACAGGAACGGGTGGTCCCAGACGCTTTCACCGGCGACCGAGTAATGGCCGTAGCGTTCGGTCTCGGCACGGAACGGACGGACCATCTGCGAGTGGCAGCCGACGCAGCCTTCGCGGATGTAGATGTCGCGACCTTCCAGTTCCAGGGCGGTACGCGGCTTCATGCCTTCGACCGGGGTATTGGTCACGTCCTGGAAGAACAGCGGAACGATCTGGGTCAGGCCGCCGATGCTGACGGCGATCACCATGAAGATGGCCAGCAGGCCGACGTTCTTCTCGAGTATTTCGTGGTTCTTCATTTACGTCGGGCTCCTCAGGCGATCTGCGCGGCGGCTTCGTATTCGGCCGGCTTGGCAGCACGCACGGTGCGCCAGGTGTTGTAGGCCATCAGCAGCATGCCGGTGAGGAAGAAACCACCGCCGATCATGCGCACGATGAAGCCCGGGTGGCTTGCGACCAGTGCTTCAACGAAGGAGTAGGTCAGGGTGCCGTCCTCGTTGACCGCGCGCCACATCAGGCCCTGGGTGATGCCGTTGACCCACATCGAGGCGATGTACAGCACGGTGCCGATGGTGGCCAGCCAGAAGTGCGCGTTGATCAGGCCGATGCTGTGCATCTGCGGGCGACCGAAGACTTTCGGGATCAGGTGGTAGAGCGAGCCGATGGAGATCATCGCCACCCAGCCGAGGGCGCCGGCGTGCACGTGGCCGATGGTCCAGTCGGTGTAGTGGGAGA
>NZ_KV828485.1:0-210 GCF_001836405.1 Pseudomonas sp. HMSC057H01
GTCAACTCGATGCTCGATCAAGAGCCGACGTTCATGTTCAAGGTTGGTCGGAGGATCGATCCGTGACCTGGCGGCCATGGTTGGTGGTCGCCCTGGTAGCCGCGCTGGTGTTCTGGCGCCTCGATCACGTTACTGCTCAGCGTGATGACCTGAAGGCCGCCGTCGAGCAATCCGCTGAGACGATCACCGCCATGGCCCAGCAGGCCCAGC
>NZ_KV828486.1:0-2946 GCF_001836405.1 Pseudomonas sp. HMSC057H01
AATCGGACGGCAGAATGGGCTCAAGGTCGGCGGAGCTTGTGGCCCGATCGAGCCCCCCTATTGCCCGATGAGCGTTCACAGTCGGAGCGCTGCAATAAGTAGCGTCGAGGTATGTCTTGAACATGAATAGCTTCCTCCCTGTCAGGTGCCAGTTGATTGGCCAGATCAGGCAACTCTGCTGCCGACCTGCCTTTCTTGGCCTTTTACCTTGGCCTCCAGTTTTGCGAACACTTCAGGTTTAGCGATTCGAAGGAACATCAGTCGAGCGCGGGGGATGCCGTGCTTTCGCCAGTCGCTTACCGACGGAGGCCTCACCTCGCACAGCTCTGCCACACGGGTTGTCCCGCCGAGGGCATCAATGATCTCGCTGGGTGTCATTGGGGTATCTCTGCTAGTCCGACGCCCGGATATTAGGCACTCCTTCCAATACGGTCAATAGGAATACCTTATAAACCTAGTGATAGGCTCCCCTAATGCAGACACTTCAAGAACGACTTAAACGTGCGATGGCAGGCCCACCGAGGGTTACGCAAGCGGCTCTTGCACGCGCTTGCCATATCACAGCGCCCTCAGTAAATGACTGGATCTCCGGAAAGACAAAAAGCATCGAAGGGGAGAATCTCCTCAATGCTGCAGCGTTTCTGAAAGTTAGCCCGCTGTGGCTTGCAACTGGAAAAGGCCCCATGCGAGAGCATGGAGCTATAAGCAGGGACAGTCCTGAGCAAGCGGGTGGCTCGCTGAACGAGCACGCCAACGTGATCTCGGTGGCTACGCCTCCAAGAAAGAGGAATAAATATCCAGTGATCAGTTGGGTCAGGGCTGGCGACTGGGCAGAAAGTCCGGACAATTTTCAGCCAGGCGATGCAGATGATTGGTTGGAGTCAGAGGAAAAGGCCGGACCCCATGGATATTGGCTGGTAGTTAATGGCGACTCAATGACGCCGCTATTCCCCCAAGGAAGTCGAATACTAGTACAGCCAGAAGGATTCGACCTGATCAGTGGAAAATACTACGTAGCAGTTTGCTACGAGCCGGGGAAAAAGCGCGATACAACTGTGAAGCAATATGTGAGGGATGCAGGGTTCGAATATCTAAAACCTCTTAATCCAATATATCGCACCCTTGAGGTAAGCGACACGGTTCGAATCATTGGCCGCGTGATTGACTACAAGCTTCCCGCTGGCGTCTTGTAGGGAAGACCATTTGGTGGGCTGACAACTTTTAGGAAGGGCGGCCAGATACCTGGCCATCAGTTGTTTTAAAGGGACCCCGGGGAGGGAGTCATGGAGTTCGAAGAGAAACTGGCCAGCCTGGCCGCCAAGATTCGCCAGCAGAAATCTGCCATCCAGACTGAAGAGGCAACAAAGACTGCATTTGTCATGCCCTTCATACAGTCAGTCTTGGGATACGATGTTTTCAACCCTTTGGAGGTTGTTCCGGAGTTCACTTCGGATATAGGAACTAAGAAGGGAGAGAAGGTCGACTATGCAATTCTCAAGGAGGGAGAGATCCAGATACTCATAGAGAGCAAGAAGGTCGGCGAACCCTTAAATATTAATCATGCCAGCCAACTATTTCGTTACTTCCACGTTACAAATGCTAGAATATCCATTCTGACAAATGGCCAGGTCTACAAGTTCTTCACTGACCTGGATGCACCTAACAAGATGGATGAGAAGCCATTCCTTGAGCTAGACCTTCTGGATATAGACGACCATGCTATTCCGGAGCTCCAGAAACTTACGAAATCAGCATTTGACGTTGAGTCAATCATCAACGCTGCTGGCGAACTAAAGTACGTTGGGCAAATCAAGCGCGCACTAGCCTCTCAGTTCAGCCAGCCAGATGAGGACTTTGTTCGACTGTTCGCCTCTCGAGTGTACGAAGGGATCATTACTCAGAAGGTGCGCGATCAGTTCACCCAGCTTACTAGAAAGGCAGCCTCGCAATTCTTAAGCGATCAAATAAATGAGCGCCTCAAATCCGCAATTACCGGAAACTCACAACCCGTCCTCGTGGCTCAGCCGCAAGCAGAACAGTCGACACCATCTTCTCACGGTGAAGAAGAGGAAAAGGACCGGGTGGTGACAACGGCCGAAGAGATCGAAGGCTACACTATAGTCAAAGCCATTGTTCGATCCGTGGTTGACGTAAAGCGCATCGCTGCCCGCGACACTCAGAGCTACTTCGGTATCCTATTGGATGACAACAACCGTAAGCCCATCGCTCGTCTTCACTTCAACAGATCACAAAAGTACATCGGAACTTTCGATTCCGAAAAAAACGAAACCCGTCACCCTATTGAGTCCTTGGATGACATTTTCGCTCACGCTGAAGCGCTAAAGGCGACCGCCATCTCCTATGACACCCAGTCATAAGAATCATCCGAGTCGCCTGGTCTACGCCTTCTAGAAGATCTCGTGGCACCCTCCAGCCGCTGACCCACCAGTTCTTAAGCCCGCCTAGTGCGGGCTTTCTTATGGCTGCTCGCAATTATTAGGCAATCCTATTGACAGCAAAAAAGGCAAACCTAATAATCGCCTAGGAAACGCACAGCAACAGACCGCAAGCCATCGATCCGGTCAACATGGAGAGACTGCATGACCACCGCCAGCATCACCGCACACGGTTTCACCGGCTTCCTCGGCAAGGGCCTGTCCCTGCGTGAGCTTCAGTGCGTCTTGGGCATCGCTGCGGGTCGCACCAGCAAGGAGCTAGCCCGCGACCTGGGCATGCAGCCGGGCACGGTGGGTAAGCGCGTTCTGGCAGCGACCACCAAACTCGGCGTCACCCGCCGTGCCGCCCTGGTGGCTGAAGCCATGCGCCGCGGGCTTATCTCGCCCGCCGTGATCGCCCTCGCCTTCCTCGTCGCCGGTCAGCCACTGCTCAACGATGACCACATGTTGCGCAGCCGCCGTGGCGGCGAAAGGAAGATCGAAACTCGTC
>NZ_KV828487.1:0-897 GCF_001836405.1 Pseudomonas sp. HMSC057H01
TGACGATCACTTCCTGGCCGATCCGCGGGATCTGGATCGAGCCCCAGTTCTTCCCGGCCCAGGCCTGCGAGACGCGCATCCAGCAGGAGCTGTTCTCGTTGGACTGGTCGTGGCGGTCCCAGTGGAAATGCACCTTGACCCGGCCGTACTGGTCGGTCCAGATCTCCTCGCCCTTGGGCCCGACCACCACCGCGGTCTGCGGGCCACGCACCACCGGCACCGGGGTCGACGGCAAGGGGCGGAAAGCCTGGCCGGCGTCGATACAGTCCAGCTCGCTCTCGAACTGCGCGCCGCCCCCGCCATTACCGGTCTCGTAGAGTTCCTGGACTACCCGGTACTCGGCGCCAACCACCAGGTATTCGCGGTTCTGGTCCAGGCGCGGGTAGTTGCTCAGGTGGAACAGATGGCCCGCCCCGATACCCCTGGCGCATCCCCGCAGGCGAACTCGCTCGTACTGGGTCTGGATCGCCTCGATGCGGGTCCGTGCATAGTGTTCGCCGTCCTGACTCTGCACATACTCGCCAGGGTAGTCGTAGAGCGGGTAGTCGGCCGCGGCATGGGCGCGCCCGACATTGGAGCGCACTTCCAGGCGGGTGCCGGGACGCTGGAAGTCGTAGTCGTTGAGGCTCAGCGAGCCGGGCTGGACCTCACGCGCCATGTGCCAGTCGAAGAAGTGGTCGCGCTCGCGATGGCCGAGGCTCGGCGGGTAGTAGGGCACGCTGGTGTAGCCGGCCGGGCTGTGGTGCGCGCCGTAGGCATCGGAGAGCACCAGGATGTGGCGCTTCTTCTCGTGGCGGAACCAGTAGTAGATGCCTTCCTGTTCCATCAGCCGGCTGACGAAATCGAAGCTGGTCTCGCGGTATTGCACGCAGTATTCCCACTCGCGGTAGGAGCGGC
>NZ_KV828488.1:0-1449 GCF_001836405.1 Pseudomonas sp. HMSC057H01
GATGTCGTAGCTCACCAGCAGGTTCTTGGTCTGCTGGTAGTGGTCGAGCATCATCTTGTGCGTCTCGCGACCGACGCCGGACTTCTTGTAGCCGCCGAACGCGGCGTGGGCCGGGTACAGGTGGTAGCAGTTGGTCCACACGCGACCGGCCTTGATCCCGCGGCCCATGCGGTAGGCGCGGTTGATGTCACGGGTCCAGAGGCCGGCGCCGAGGCCGTACTCGGTGTCGTTGGCGATGGCCAGGGCCTCGGCTTCGTCCTTGAAGGTGGTGACGCCGACCACCGGGCCGAAGATTTCCTCCTGGAACACGCGCATCTTGTTGTGTCCCTTGAGCAGGGTCGGCTGGATGTAGTAGCCGCTGGCCAGGTTGCCTTCGAGCTTCTCGACGCTGCCGCCGGTGAGCACTTCGGCGCCTTCCTGCTGGGCGATGTCGAGGTAGGAGAGGATCTTCTCGTACTGCTGCTGGGAGGCCTGTGCGCCGACCATGGTCTCGGTGTCCAGCGGGTCGCCGCGCTTGATCGCCCTGACCTTCTTCAGCACCTCTTCCATGAACGCCGGGTAGATCGACTCCTGGACCAGCGCGCGGGACGGGCAGGTGCACACCTCGCCCTGGTTGAAGAAAGCCAGCACCAGGCCCTCGGCGGCCTTCTCGATGAACGCCGGCTCGGCCTGCATGATGTCTTCGAAATAGATGTTCGGGCTCTTGCCGCCCAGCTCGACGGTGGAGGGAATGATGTTCTCCGCCGCGCACTTGAGGATGTGCGAGCCGACCGGGGTGGAACCGGTGAAGGCGATCTTGGCGATGCGCTTGCTGGTGGCCAGGGCCTCGCCGGCCTCCCTGCCGAAGCCCTGGACGACGTTGAGCACGCCCGGCGGCAGCAGGTCGCCGATGAGTTCCAGCAGCACGCAGATGCCCAGCGGGGTCTGCTCGGCCGGCTTGAGCACCACGCAGTTGCCGGCGGCCAGCGCCGGGGCCAGCTTCCAGGCGGCCATCAGCAGCGGAAAGTTCCACGGGATGATCTGCCCGACCACGCCCAGCGGCTCATGGATGTGGTAGGCCACGGTGCTGTCGTTGATCTCGGCGGCGGAGCCTTCCTGGGCGCGAATGCAGCCAGCGAAGTAGCGGAAGTGGTCGGCGGCCAGGGGGATGTCGGCGTTGAGGGTCTCGCGCACGGCCTTGCCGTTGTCCCAGGTCTCGGTGACGGCGAGCAGTTCCAGGTTCTGCTCGATGCGGTCGGCGATCTTCAGCAGGATGTTCGAACGCTCCTGCACCGAGGTGCGGCCCCAGGCGTCGGCGGCGGCGTGGGCGGCGTCGAGGGCCTTGTCGATGTCCTCGGCGGTGGAACGGGGGAACTCGGCGATCGGCTGGCCGTTCACCGGCGAGGTGTTGGTGAAGTACTGGCCCTTGACCGGAGGCACGAACTCGCCGCCGATGTAGTTGCCGTAGCG
>NZ_KV828489.1:0-1134 GCF_001836405.1 Pseudomonas sp. HMSC057H01
GGTCGACGCGGCCTTCATCCAGAACCTGGCGATGCCCTTCCCATCGATCCAGTCCGCCGAATACGCCGCGCAACTGCTCAAGCAGGGCAAGGCCAGCGATATCAACCAGAAGCCGATCGGTACCGGCCCGTTCGTGTTCAGCCGCTACCAGAAGGATGCGCAGATCCGTTTCAAGGGCAACAAGGACTACTGGAAGCCGGACGAGGTGAAGGTCGACAACCTGATCTTCGCCATCAACACCGACGCCTCGGTGCGCGCGCAGAAGCTCAAGGCCGGCGAGTGCCAGATCACCCTCAACCCACGCCCCGCCGACCTCGACGCGCTGAAGAAGGACCCGAACCTGAACCTGCCGTCGCAGGCCGGCTTCAACCTCGGCTACATCGCCTACAACGTCACCCACAAGCCGTTCGACAAGCTGGAAGTACGCCAGGCGCTGGACATGGCGGTGAACAAGCAGGCCATCATCGACGCCGTCTACCAGGGCGCCGGCCAGTTGGCGAGCAACGGCATGCCGCCGACCCAGTGGTCCTACGACGAGACCATCAAGGACGCGCCCTACGATCCGGCCAAGGCCAGGGAGCTGCTGAAGAAGGCCGGGGTCGCCGAAGGCACCGAGATCACCCTGTGGGCCATGCCGGTACAACGCCCCTACAACCCCAACGCCAAGCTGATGGCGGAAATGCTGCAGAACGATTGGGCGAAGATCGGTATCAAGGCGAAGATCGTCACCTATGAATGGGGCGAATACATCAAGCGCGCCAAGGGCGGCGAGCATGACGCCATGCTGATCGGCTGGAGCGGCGACAACGGTGACCCGGACAACTGGCTCGGCACCCTCTACGGCTGCGACGCGGTGGACGGCAACAACTTCTCCAAATGGTGCGACGCCGGCTACGACAAGCTGGTCAAGGATGCCAAGCGCACCACCGACCAGGGCAAGCGCACCGAGCTGTACAAGCAGGCCCAGCACATCCTCAAGGAGCAGGTGCCGATCACCCCGATCGCCCACTCCACCGTGTACCAGCCGATGCGCAAGACGGTACACGACTTCAGGATCAGTCCCTTCGGCCTGAACTCGTTCTACGAGGTCAGCGTCGGCAAGTAGCTTCGCCTGCCAGCCGCGCCGCCCCGCCA
>NZ_KV828489.1:1234-5507 GCF_001836405.1 Pseudomonas sp. HMSC057H01
GCCCCGCCACGAGCGAGGCGGCGCCTCTCCCCAGGGCGGCCGACCCGGCCGTCCCGCTCCAGAGGAGTCATCCATGCGACCACGCTCTGCCCTGCGCTACAGCCTGCTGCTACTCGCCTTCGCCGCCAGCGCCGCCATCCAGGCCCAGCCGAAGACCCTGGCGGTGTGCACCGAAGCGGCGCCGGAAGGGTTCGATCCGGCCCGCTATACCTCCGGCTACACCTTCGACGCCTCAGCCCATCCGCTGTACAACGCGCTGGCCGCGTTCGCTCCGGGCAGCGCCACGGTGATCCCGGCCCTGGCGGAAAGCTGGGACGTCTCCGCTGACGGCCTCGTCTACACCTTCCGCCTGCGCCAGGGCGTGAAATTCCACAGCACCGACTACTTCAAGCCAAGCCGCGAATTCAACGCCGACGACGTGCTGTTCAGCTTCCAGCGCATGCTCGATCCGCAGCACCCCGCCCACGACCTTTCGCCCAGCGGCTACCCCTACGCCGACGCCATGCAACTGCGCGACATCATCGAGCGCATCGAGAAGATCGACGAGCACCAGGTGCGCTTCGTCCTCAAGCACCCGGAGGCGCCGTTCCTCGCCGACCTGGCCATGCCGTTCGGCTCGATCCTCTCCGCCGAATATGCCGGCCAACTGATCGCCAGGGGCAAGGGCGACGAACTCAACAGCAAGCCGATCGGCACCGGCCCGTTCGTCTTCACCCGCTACCGCAAGGATGCCCAGGTGCGCTACGCGGCCAACCCCGACTACTGGAAGGGTAAGCCGGCCATCGACCACCTGGTGCTGGCGATCACCCTCGATCCCAACGTGCGCGTGCAGCGCCTGCGCCGCAACGAATGCCAGATCGCCCTGACGCCCAAGCCGGAAGACGTCGCCGCGTTGCGCCAGGACCCGCAACTGACGGTGCTGGAAGAAGCGGCGATGATCACCTCCCACGCCGCGATCAACACCCGGCACGAACCGTTCGACGACCCGCGCGTGCGCCGGGCGATCGCCATGGGCTTCAACAAGTCGTCCTACCTGAAGATCGTCTTCGGCGACCAGGCCCGCCCGGCCATCGGCCCCTACCCGCCGATGCTGCTCGGCTACGACGACAGCATCCGCGACTGGCCCTACGACCCCGAACGAGCCAAGGCCCTGCTGAAGGAAGCCGGCGTCGCCCCGGACACACCCCTGAACCTCTACATCAGCACCGGCAGCGGCCCCGGCGGCAACCCGGCGCGAGTGGCGCAACTGATCCAGTCCGACCTGGCCGCCATCGGCATCCGGGTGAACATCCACCAGTTCGAGTGGGGCGAGATGGTCAAGCGTACCAAGGCCGGCGAACACGACATGATGCTCTACAGCTGGATCGGCGATAACGGCGACCCGGACAACTTCCTCACCCACAACCTCGGCTGTGCCTCGGTGGAGTCCGGGGAAAATCGCGCGCGCTGGTGCGACAAGGGCTTCGACGAAGCCATCCGCAAGGCGCGCATGAGCAACGACGAGAGCCAACGGGTAGCGTTGTACAAGGAAGCGCAGCGAATCTTCCACGAGCAGATGCCCTGGTTGCCGCTGGCGCATCCGTTGATGTTCGACGCGCAACGCAAGAACGTCAGCGGCTACCGCATGAGCCCGATGTCGGCGCGGGACTTTTCGCGGGTGAAGCTGGACTGATCGCTGCGCCGCACGCGGGAAGCCCTGGCCCTTGCCTTCCCGCGTGCGGCGTTATCGTTCGGCCGGCTCAGCCGCCGAGGCCGAAGGGATCGTCGATGGACGGACTCGGTTGGGTGAACCAGCGTGGTCCTTCCTCCGTCATGTAGAAGTGATCCTCCAGGCGAATGCCGAACTCGCCGGGCACGCAGATCATCGGTTCGTTGCTGAAGCACATGCCGACATCCAGCGGCGTGCGATCGCCACGCACCAGGTACGGGCCTTCGTGGACGTCCATGCCGATGCCATGCCCGGTGCGGTGCGGCAGGCCAGGCAGGCGGTAGTCCGGCCCCAGGCCGTTGGCCTCCAGCGAACGCCGCGCAGCGGCGTCCACCGCCTCGCAGGGCTGGCCCAGACGCGCGGCCTCGAAGGCCGCCAGTTGGGCGTCGCGCTCCATCCCCCAGAATTCGCGCTGGCGTGCGCTGGGCGTGCCGAACACATAGCTGCGGGTGATATCCGACTGGTAGCCGTGGACCTGGCAGCCGGTATCGATCAGCACCATGTCGCCATCCTTCAGCACCTGCGCATGCTTCACCCCATGGGGGAAGGCACTGGCGGCACCGAACAGGACGATGCAGAAGGTCGAACCGGGCGCGCCCACCTTGCGGTGCGCCTGGTGGATGAACTCGGCGACTTCGGTGGTGCTGATGCCTTCGCGGAGAATGCTCGCCGCGGCCTTCTGCACTTCCAGGGTCATGTCCTTGGCCCGCTGCATCAGCGCCAGCTCCTCGGCCGACTTGCGCATCCGCCCCTGGTCGATCAGCGGCGCGGCGCTGACGAAGTTCCTGCCCGGCGCCAGTTGGCGCAAGCGCTCGAACATGCCGAACGGCAGGCTCGGACACAGTGCGACCGTGCTGCGCTCACCCACGCCGAGCGCCTCCAGGCGATCGAGCAGCAGGCGGTAGGGATCCTGGTGTTCCTCCCAGGTGTGGATGGCGCCGTCGACCACCTGGAAGTCGCGCACCGTCCCTTCCTCGAAGGCCGGCGCAAGGTATTCGAGGGCGCCCTCGGCGGGCAGCAGCGCACCCACCAGACGTTCACTGGGGTGCCATTGCACGCCGCTGAAGTAACGCAGGTTGCTGCCTGCATGCAGGTACGCCGCGGCGATGCCATGCTCGCCCATCCACGCCTGGGCCGCGGCGATTCGCGCACGGTAAGACGCCAGGCCGATCGGCTGCGCGCCGTCCATCATGTTCCGCAGACGCTCCAGCGCCTGCGCAGGGGTACTCCCGCCAACACCCACGGTCATTTGTTGTTCTCCTCGTCTGGACCGGGCTGAAATTTAAGTCGAGCTTAAATTCAGGTCAAAACAAATTTTCAGTCACACTTAAAAAATAGGGGTTCGGGTAGTTCATCTGTCAGACTTTATTGACGCCCCGCGCTGGGTATACTGCGCCTTTCAACAAGAGTCTCCCCAATGACCGTAGACCGCATCGGCGAACGCCTGCGCCGCTATCGCCGCGCCGCCAAGAAGACCCTGCACCAAGTCGCCAGCGAATCCGGTCTCACCGCGAGCTTCCTCTCCCAGGCGGAGCGCAACCTCACCGGTGTATCGATCTCTTCCCTGGCCAACATCGCCAAGTCGCTGAATATCCCGCTCAATGCCCTGTTCGACCAACCGGCACAACCCCAGCCCGACTCCCACGAAGGCGAGCGGGTACGCTACACCATCGAGGGCCAGCCGCTGGCCTACGAACGCCTTTCCAGCTCCTTCCCCGGCAACCTGATCAATGCGGTCAAGATGAACATGCCGGTGGGCTACCAGTCGGAGCTGATCTCCCATGAGGGCGCAGAGTTCTCCTACGTCCTGTCCGGGCAGATCGTCTACACCATCGAGGGGCGCCAGTACCCCCTCGGCGCCGGCGACTCGGTGCACTTCGACGCGACCAAGACCCATTGCCTGGCCAACGTCGGCAGCGATGTGGCGGAAGTCCTGACCATCACCACCATGGGCCTGTTCGACGACCATCCGACGCCCTGAGCCAGTCCGCAGCGCACCTTCCCATCCTGTCAGGCAAACGTTTTCGCAAGAGAAATGTTAGTCGTGCTTAATTTTCGTTGACCACAATTTCAGCATGACTTAATTTCGGCATCAGCGAATCGTCGACCAACAACAAACGGACGATCGCTGTCGCCGCACAGGGTCCATGGCTGTCACCCGCCATCCATGGAAAGGCGAGAGTTGCCATGGCCCATAAGGCCGATCCTCAGACGATGCCCTTAGAAAAAGAAAAAATGAGGTTTGCATGCGTAAGATCCTTCCCCTTCGGGCCTGGCTGGCAGCCGGTCTGATCCTCGGCTCCCCGTTCTCCCACGCCGCCAGCAACCTGGTGTTCTGCTCGGAGGGCAGCCCGGCCGGCTTCGATCCCGCCCAGTACACCACCGGCACCGACTACGACGCGACCTCGGTCACCCTGTTCAACCGCCTCGTCCAGTTCGAGCGCGGCGGCACCCGGGCGATCCCGGCCCTGGCGGAAAGCTGGGACATCGGCGACGACGGCAAGACCTACACCTTCCACCTGCGCAAGGGTGTGAAGTTCCACAGCACCGACTACTTCAAGCCGA